>JAGXLT010000239.1 GCA_018334525.1 Gammaproteobacteria bacterium | reverse complement strand
GGGGGACCAGCGAAGACTTCCTGCCAGGTAGTCTGGGTGAATGCTTTATTCCTCAGATCGTTTACTCAACGGTTCTAACGATTAACCATGAGCAATTCCCGGCCGATAAGCAGCCAAGCAGCATCGCTGATCTGTTTGATGTCGAAAACTATCCTGGCCGTCGTGCACTGCAGGATCGCCCCGGCACCAACTTAGAATGGGCGCTGTATGCAGACGGTGTGCCGATCGAGGATATTTATGATGTGCTCGCCACGCCAGAGGGCGTTGACCGTGCCTTCGCTAAACTCGACACCATTAAAGATCACATTGTCTTCTGGACAGAGGGTGCACAGGCACCTCAGCTGCTGGCTGATGGTGAGGTTGCGTTTGCTACCGGCTACAACGGGCGCATGTTTGCTGCCTCTGAGGTTGAAGGGCAGCCCTTTGACATTATCTGGGATGGCCAGATCGTTGAATGGGATGGCTGGGTTATTCCAGCAGATGGCAACAATATCGATGCCGTCATGGACTTTGTGTTTTATGCCACCGATACGCAACGCTTAGCGGATCAGGCAAAATTCATTTCTTATGGTCCAGCCCGGGCATCATCAGCACCGCTCGTGTCGACTCACGCAGATCTGGGAATTGAAATGGGTCCGCATATGCCGACCAATCCCGATAACTACTACGCACCCATTGTCCTGAATAATGATTTCTGGGCCGATTACGGTGATGAGTTGCGTGAGCGTTTTGCTAACTGGATGCTTCAGTAAGCAAACAACGCCATATGGATGATCAGATAACATCATCCGGCCTCGTAACGGCCGACGGGCAACCGCTAAAGCGTAGTCTTCAGCGGGCAGAGCGGACGCGTAAGCTCACCGCTCTTGCGCTCGTCGGGCCGTTACTGGCCTTTTTATTAGTCATTTTTATTTTCCCGATCGGCCAAATGATGTGGCGGAGCGTGGAAAATCCGCAGATCGTTAACGCAGTACCGCGCACTCTAGAGGCGTTGCAGGACTGGAGCGGTGAGGGTCTGCCCGACGAACCTGTTTATGCTGCGCTGGCTGAAGACATGCGCGCAGATCTTGAATTAGCACGTCGCGAGCAAAATATGGGCCGCATGGGCGTGCGTCTGAACTACGAACTCAGTGGCGCTCGCGGGGCGATTGCACGTACAAGTCGTGCCGTTGACGAATTTGAACCCCCTTTCAAAGAAGCTTTCCTCGACGCTCACCGTAATTGGGGCAACCCTGAGCTTTGGCAAATCATCAAACGCGAAGGAAGACCCTTAACTGCCTCGTATTACGTCGCAGCGCTAGACCGCGAGTACGACAGCGAAGGTAACATCGTGTTGCGGGATGAAAATCGGCGGATCTACGTCAGCCTGTTTGGCAGAACGTTAGCGCTCTCCGGCATCATTTTGTTTTTAACCTTTGCGCTCGGCTTTCCGATTGCGTTTTACATGTCCACGATACCCATGCGCTACGCCAATCTATTGATGATTTGTGTACTACTGCCCTTTTGGACGTCACTACTTGTTCGTACCACCTCCTGGATCGTGCTTCTGCAACAACAAGGTGTCATTAATAACGCGGCGGTCGCCATGAATTTAATCAGTGACGATCAGCGCTATTCATTGATGTACAACATGCAGGGCACGATTATCGCAATGACGCATATTCTGCTGCCATTCATGGTTCTGCCTTTATATTCAGTGATGAAAAACATCCCCCCTTCTTACATGAGGGCAGCCAAAAGCCTGGGTGCAAAACCGTGGACCGCATTCAGACGCGTCTATTTCCCGCTTACGTTGCCCGGAATTGGTGCAGGCGGCGTGCTGGTTTTCATCATTTCGATTGGCTACTACATCACCCCCGCGTTGGTGGGCGGTCAATCCGGGCGCATGATTTCTAATGAGATTGCCCGACATATGCAGCAATCACTGAACTGGGGCCTGGCGGCCGCGCTTGGCACCATGCTGCTGGTCGGTGTCCTTATTCTTTACTGGGCTTACAACCGTTTGGTTGGTGCCGATAGTCTAAAACTGGGCTGAGGGGATAAAGCACGCCATGGCACTGCCAAGTTACGCCTCACCATTTGATCGATTCTGGTATTACGCGTTTCGGGTGATTTGCGCGCTAATCTTTTTCTTTTTGATGGCACCTATCCTGATCATGATGCCACTGAGCTTTAATGCCGAGCCTTATTTTACGTTCAGCCAAAAAATGCTCACGTTGAATCCTGAAGGGTACTCGATTCGCTGGTATGCCGAATTATTCAGTTCCGATAGCTGGATGCGCTCAATCAGCAATTCATTCTTAATTGGTATCGCAGCCACAGTGCTTGCGACCACGCTGGGCACATTAGCGGCGTTAGGCTTAAGCCGATCACACATGCCCTTCAAAGGCCTTATCATGGGAATCTTAATCTCCCCCATGGTCGTGCCGCTTATTATCTCTGCTGCTGGTATGTTCTTTTTCTTCTCTTCGATCAACCTCGCCCAAACCTTCCTTGGCGTTGTATTGGCGCATACGGCGCTCGGCACGCCTTTTGTTGTTATTACCGTTACGTC
>JAGXLT010000238.1 GCA_018334525.1 Gammaproteobacteria bacterium | reverse complement strand
AGCATAGCGCCAATCGTTAACGCGGCCAGCGCAACGCGTTCTTCGCCCTGCTCGCTAAGACGCAGTGCGGTGGCCGGCAGCAGTCGGCCCAGGGCAATACTGGCGCGCCCTGCGCGCTGTCGGGCCATCAACTCCAGAAACCGAGCGATGGTTAAAAAGAAGGTAAACATGGTGACCGAGTCAAAATAAACCTCCCCATGACCGATAAAGACATGCCAGACACTAAACGCATAGGCACTGCCAATGGCCAGAGAGACCGGCACATCCATGCCGGGTCGACCCGCACGCAGATCACGCACGGCACCGCGGTAAAACGGAAAGGCCGCATACAGGGCAACCGGTGTGGCCACAATGGCGCTAATCCAGCGCAGCAGGGTCTCAAACTGAGGATCCATGCCGGCATGAATGGCACCGGCATACAGGCCAACGGCGTACATCATCACCTGCATCATGCCCAGCCCTGCCACGGCAAGGCGTCTGATCGCTGCACGTTGCTCGCGTAGCGCGGCAGAGTCTTTTTCTCCCGGCGCGAGGGGGTGTGGTTGATAACCCAGATGATCCAGCTTGCGTAGAAGCACAGATAAGGGAACCTGCGCCGGATCCCAAGTAAGTACGGCGCGGGCAGAGGCCGGGTTAACGCTAATCTGCTGCACACCGGGTACGCGACTAAGCAGATTTTCAATCAGCCAGCCGCAGGCAGAGCAGCGTATTCCTTCAATGAGTAAAACCAGCTCATGCTGGCCGTTGTTGAGTTTACGCACTAAGGGTTGTTGGGCTTTGTCGCTATCCCAGGCATTCCAGTCGTCTTGCGCCGGCTCCGGGCGCGGGGCAGCGGCAGTGCGATAGCGATAAAAGTCTTGCAGCCCGGCGCCGGCAATTAACGAGGCAACGGCCGCACAACCACTGCAGCACACCGGTTTTTCTTCGCCGTTAATGGTAACCGGCGGTGGCGGGTGAGGCGGCAGGGGGTCGCCGCAATGGAAACAGGGTTCGCTCACAAAGGAGATTCCCGATAGGGATGCAAGTGGACCTTGGTGCTGCCGGCAGCAATCTGGCCTTCGAGCCGCCAGGTTTCCTCAAGATCTGCGACCACTAAATAATGCCGGTCTTTAAAGGCATTGGGCAGACGGCCCTGATACTCGCCACCGTCCACGCGAACCAGCTCGATTTGTTGATCCTGATCTGCCAGTGTGGCGTGGGCGAGGGTTAAGCGGATCTGCTGCGGATTATCATGCTGACCCGTTAGCATAATACTGACGGTGCCGCCTGCTGCAGGCAGTGTCACATCCGCCTCAATCTCTCGATATTTTGCATCGGCGCGGGCAGCACTGGTGCTCTGGTAGCCCAGCCCGACTTTAGAGAAATCGCCTGTCACCAGATGATCCAGGTTTTTGTTGGCAATGGTGATGAGCAAGATGCCTGTGCAAATCGCAATGAGTGGCGGGGTAAAAACAAACCACATCCAAAATTGCCGATAGCCCTTCATTGGTATTCTCCTAGCGCCCTAATGGCGTGCGAAAGCGCGTTGTTTCGTTGGCGATAATCGTTTTTTCGCCGACGCTCCGCGCGGTAATGGTGACATCATCCCCACCCACACCTTGTGCATAGATCGGATCAAGTTGAATACGGGCGGCAAGCGTGCGCGTTTCACCGGCATCTAACGTAACGCGGGTGGGCTCCGTTTCCAGAATGACGTTTTCCGGCCCGCTGGCGGTGAAAGCAAAGGTCTGCGCATCACGCGACATGTTGGTCAATTTGATCGTGTAGCTGTTTTCGATCAGTCCCTCAACGGTTTCCCGATATAGGGTGTTGCGATCGGTCAGAATGTCGAGGCGAACCGGCTCGCGCAGCACCAGCCCCGTGGTGCCGGCGGCAAACAATGCCAATAGAAGTACTGTGTATAAAATAGTGCGCGGGCGGATGATTCGGCTCGGCTTGCCTTCCAGCGCATTTTCCGTGGTGTACCGCACGAGCCCGCGCGGATATTCCATTTTATCCATGACCTGGTCGCAGGCATCAATACACGCACCGCAGGCAATGCACTCGTACTGCAGCCCTTTGCGAATGTCGATACCGGTCGGGCACACCTGAACGCATAAATTGCAGTCAATACAGTCGCCCAGGCCCCGAGTTTTAGGGTCGATGCCGCGTTTGCGCCCGCCGCGCGGCTCACCACGTTCTTCATCGTAGGAGATGACCAGCGTTTCACGATCAAACATCGCGCCCTGAAAGCGCGCGTAGGGGCACATATAAAGGCAGACCTGTTCGCGCAGGAATCCGGCGTTGCCATAAGTGGCAAAGCCATAGAACAGACTCCAGAAGGTTTCCCAGGGACCCAGCTCAAACGCAACGGCACGGGTAAGTAGATCGTCGATCGGCACAAAAAAGCCGACAAAGGTAAAACCGGTCCATAAGGCAAAACTCAGCCAAAGAATTTGCTTAGCGCTTTTGCGCAGAATTTTTTCGGCATTCCAGGGGCCTTTATCCAGCTTCATGCGCTTGGCACGCTTGCCCTCAGTCCATTGCTCCATCCACAAAAAGACTTCGGTGTACACAGTT
>JAGXLT010000237.1 GCA_018334525.1 Gammaproteobacteria bacterium | reverse complement strand
TTTATTGCACCCCCACCGCGAATCCATTGCCAAAGGCTTTCCGGATCTTCATCGCTCTTTGACAGGTTATAACCTGCGAGATGCGTTGCTGCCGGACGGCGGCATTGACCTGACACGATTGGTCGCTGGCGCCGAGGGCACGCTGGGCATTGTGAGCCGAATACGCTTACGGCTTAAACCGCTGCCGAGTCAAAAAGCGGTGGTGGTCGTTCGTTATGCGGATTTCGATCAAGCGTTGCGTGATGCGCAATGGTTGGTCGAGTCAGCGCCTGCTGCCGTAGAGACCCTCGATGATCGGATTCAGACCGTGGCACGTCAGGATCCGCTCTGGCCTTTGGTTGAGCCTGCCATGCAGGGCGATGGTGAAGATGGGCGGGTAATGTGTAACTTTGTCGAGCTTGTGGCTGATTCGGTTGATTCCCTTGAGTTACAGCTGGCCGCGCTGATACGCCGCCTTGAGGAGCGGGGCAGTCCTTACCATGTGGCACGTACGCGTGATGAAATGGCTGCGCTTTGGAATATTCGGTCTCGTTCTGTCGGCATGCTGGGGCGCACCAAGGGTGTGCAAAAGCCCATTGCTTTCGTTGAGGATACGGCTGTGCCACCGGCCGCACTAGCCGACTATATTGCCGAGTTTCGGGCGTTGTTGGAGGGGCATGGGGTGGATTACGCCATGTTCGGGCATGTGGATGTGGGTTGCCTGCATGTCCGTCCTGCGCTTGATATGACGGATCCGGCTGATCGTGCCCGTGTTCGCATCATTTCTGATGCGGTCGTGTCGCTGGTTAAACGGTATCGCGGCCTGCTTTGGGGTGAGCATGGCAAAGGTTTTCGCGGTGAATATACGCGTGATTTCTTTGGTGATGCGTTGTATCAGGTGCTTGCTGATGTGAAAGCCTTGTTTGACCCGAATAACCGCATGAACCCAGGCAAAATCGTGGCGCCGAGCACCCGCCCTGAGCCTTTGTTTGCTATCGATGCAGTGCCTTTTCGTGGTCAGTTTGATCAGCAGATTGCGCCGGCAACTCGCCAGCGCTGGGACAGTGCAATGGCCTGTAACGGCAACGGCGTGTGCTTTGATTGGGATAGCGCCAACGTGCTGTGTCCGAGCTATAAAGTCACCGGCGATCGGGTCCAGTCGCCCAAGGGCCGGGCCAGCCTGCTGCGTGAGTGGTTGCGGCAACTGGCCGAAAAGGGCCAAACGCCGGAGCAAATTAAACCGCGGTTTATCCGACGAGCAAGAAAAAAGGATTCGACCGATTTCTCGCATCAGGTACATCAGGCCATGGCAGGGTGTCTTGGTTGTAAAGCCTGTGCCACGCAATGTCCTGTGCATGTGAATATTCCGGATGTGCGGTCCCGATTTTTAGAGGTGTACCACCGCACCTATCGACGGGACTTGCGTGATTATCTAGTGGCGAATGCCGAGACGCTTGCGCCGTTGCTCGTCGCGTTTTCGCCTTTACTCGCACCGATCATGAAGGCGCGTTTCACGCAGCGGTTGTTGTCCCGCATCGGGCTGGTTGATGCGCCATTACCCCGCCGAGACAACGGTATTAGAGAGGCAAAGCGTGCGGGCTTCCGGGTTGCACGTACCTGGGCACAAGCCAAGCGATACTTGGCGGCTGTGGATAATCCGGTGCCAGTGCTGCCCGATGCATTCACAGCCTTTCACGAAAATGCCACTCTACCGGCGGTCTGCGCATTGATTGCTGCTACGGGGGGCACGCCTGTCGTTCTTCCATTTCAGGCTTCGGGCAAAGCCCTGCATGCCCATGGCATGTTGCCAGCGCAACGGCGGGTATCACAGCGGCTGCTGCAGCAGCTTTTAGAAATCGATACAGGGACAGGCATCGTTATTATTGAGCCAAGCGTGGGTCTTTTCCTGCGGGATGACTGCCAGGGTCTTTTGTCAGATCGACATCCGTGCCTGTCCTTATTCTCGGAGTGGCTTCACGAGCACCGCGACGCGCTCGGTCGTTTTAAACAGATGCAGTTAGAGGACAGTCACTCAAAACCATCGCTAAATTACGCTTTATTTGTGCACTGCACTGAGCAGACCGCTGATGCGACAGCGGCTAATGCGTGGAAGGAGATTTTTGAAGTGACGGGACAGTCACTTTCACTGCAGTCCGCAGGTTGTTGCGGGATGGCGGGCGCGTACGGGCATCAAAGGGAGCATCTTGCCTATTCGAAGGCGCTGTATGAGTCTGGTTGGTCTGCGGCCGTTGAAGCGGACGCAGAAACCAAAGGAAAGACATTGGTACTTGCAACCGGGTATTCTTGTCGTACTCAGGTAAAGCGTTTTTCTGCCAACGATGCGGTCCATCCGGCTGTGGCACTGGCAAATTGTTTAGGGGGATGACATGGATAGTCTTGTGGGGCGGCGGCTGCCGGCAGAGCTGGCAAGTGTCCTTGAAAGGGATATTCGCGATCGAAAATATGAGGCGGGCGAGAAACTGCCCACTGAAGCGGAGCTAGCACATCATTTTGCTGTCAGTCGCTCTGCTGTGAGGGAGGCAATCGCTCAGCTGCGCAGCAGCGGCATGGTGCATACCCGAC
>JAGXLT010000236.1 GCA_018334525.1 Gammaproteobacteria bacterium | reverse complement strand
GGGAGATATGATGGAGAACATTAATACCTGACGGCGCGCACATATGTTTGAGCAACTGCAAACCCAAGTGTCACCGGATGGGTAAGCCCTTACGGCCAGATTGCACCGCGTACCACCGAATGAAATGATGGTCGCAAGCAGTCCGGTCGATCCTCTTCTCCCTCTGGGCCCGCTTATACCGGGATAGAGTAAATCTTAAAAAATCAGTTTCCAGAAGATTCCGCTGTGTATCCTGGCGCTCATCCACTGGGATAAGGGGCTTTTGTGCCGAATTTTGGGTGATTCTTGGTAAGTTTTACTCTTGGGTCTCAGGCCAACTCGCTGCTCTTTACTTTCTCAGGGACGACTACTTAGGCGGTAGTTTTCCTATTTTTATGGAGCCGACAACGCCGAGGCCTGGATTCCACACAGTGTGGCTAGGCGTAACGAGGGCACCGGGGATCAGGTTCGAGTGCGCAAGGCTGACTTCACAGAGAATGAAACCCTGAAAGTCGTGGATGAAAGCAACAGAGTGTCCTGACAACTAAATCACACCGTCTTAATGATCAACTTCCAACCCACGTTTGACTTTCTTCAGCACTTCATCCTCCAATAAAGCCCGAGCTTCGATGTGCCCAAGATCG
Source organism: Gammaproteobacteria bacterium (assembly GCA_018334525.1). GTDB lineage: Bacteria > Pseudomonadota > Gammaproteobacteria > Nitrococcales > Nitrococcaceae > Spiribacter. The sequence goes on along the minus strand of JAGXLT010000236.1, from coordinate 1,956 downwards.
GCAAGCGATTTTTTCATCACCGGGACCACTTCTTCAGGCAAAAGCGCTTGAAGCTTGTTGGTGATCGCCACGTAGTTTTGCAGCAACTCGCGTAGCATGGTCTCGGGCAACGCTTCCTCACCGTGTTCAAAGTCCTTCAGGTGTTATTTATCGTCATCGACCTTTTCAAGAATGCCAAGCTCCCCAAGCTGCTGCATTTTGCGACGAACGGTCGCGCGATTGATGTCAGTGTATCGAGAGATTTCGTTAATTGAGGTATAGAAACCACGCTCGTTGGTAATTTCCCGAATAGAGTCTTTGTTCAAACCATGCTGCTCAACAATCTGGAACAGATCCCGACGAGTGCGCATACCGACGGCAAAGCCGATCATGGACAATTCCAGATCCGGGCCTAAATGCCGCCTGAGTATCTTCAGTGCCCCGTAGGTCACTTTGGCCATTCCGAGCGCGACCAGGTTCATGATGCGGGGATCAAGAGTAAGCATTCTGCTTTCCTTCTTATGAAATGGTGTGGTTGTAGATGTTTACCGATTAGTCATAAAAGCGACATGATTTAAGTACTCTAAGTACATAGTTATCAACATGGCTTAGTCTGTCATCGCCTGTAAGGTACAGGTATCCATTCCCGGTATTTGCCTCCCCGGGCGAATCTCAAGATCACGATCCAGACCAGCGATGCCGCCATCCGGCTTCTTCAAATTGCCCGATCGCATGACCGTTGGTAAGACAGCATTATAACCGATCGCGCCCGGGGCAAACATGTTCACTTTGAACATGGCTAAATTTGCCACTTTTTTTATTTTCATTCATACGCAAAATGAGTATCACGATCAGCTCGGAAACCATCACCGAAAAAGCAGTGAGCTGATGCGTTTCAAGGCCAAGCCATTCAAACGGGAGTACGTATGGAACCTTCAAAATTCACACTTCGTAAAACACTACTAACCACTGGCATCGCCGTGGGCCTGGGGCTGTCGCAGGCAGCGCAGGCCGATACCGCCCAGAGACCACCATCACCCTGGAGGCCAACCTTGGATCTGCCCTGACCATCGACTGTTCCACCGCCACCTTCATCTTTGCCGCTGCTACGGTAGAGTTGGGGGACCGGGGAGGAGTCGGCACCCTGACCGTCGAGCCCGGAAGCACAGATATCGAAACTGGAAACGGTATCTCGTTTGCCGTCAATCAACCGGTTTCCTGCGATGTGAGCGGATCGCAAAATGTCGGCAACACGATCACCGGTAGTTTTTCTGCGGGTGGGGCGGGGGACTCCCCCATTGAGCTGAGCGCAGCAGCCAGTGGTGGTCCGACCAGTGCAGTTTCGGGCCTTGAGGTCAGTGAGTTAGCGATCGTCGAAAATTCAATAATGCCGGCTCCCTAACGGTGGAGACCGATGGCACGGCGGGCTTTCAGCTCAAGGGCACATTGACGGTTCCGAATAATCTCGCGGCTGACAATATGGGGAAGTACACCGGGTCCGTCACGGTCACCATTGATGATAGCGGCACCTAAATCCAACGACTCCATGCGGCACCAATGGGGGCGGTCGTTTCGAGTGATGCCCCCTCTTCATCTTGCGTAACCTTAGGGCCGGGAGCAGCGGTGGTGTGAGCGACAGCATCCCGGCCTCTCCTTCGGAAGTGAATCTATGACCTGCATCAGCGCGCGACTGCCGTTGCGCTTATTTATCGACTGCCTTGCTCTGGTCTGCACCTTCGGTGCATTGCTGTCACCGACCGCCGCCTTCGCGATTTCCGTGTCGATCTCCGACAACGTGGTGGTGCTGGACAACCGTCAGCGCTCCGGCGAGGTTCAATTGCTGAGCATGACGCCTTCGCCGGTAGAGTTCGAAATTACTGCGGCGGATCTGCCCGATGGCGTGCTTGATGGCCGCGACTATCTGCGCTGGTCGCCGGCCCGCACACTGGTGCCCGCCCATCGAAGCCGCCCGCCTCT
>JAGXLT010000235.1 GCA_018334525.1 Gammaproteobacteria bacterium | reverse complement strand
GGCGAGGCAAAGAATCGCTTGAGGTAACACCGCTCAACCCTCGGTATGAGGAAATGGGCCACCGCCTGGCATCCTCAGGCCGGCAGGTTGGCTCCCGCTTTAAACGCTGGCGCGAGCGTAAGAAACAACGCAAAAGTCAAACGGGCGAAGGCCGCTTACCCCGCCTTTTTGTGCTCGACTTTAATGGTGATCTTCGCGCAACGGCCACCGATTCGCTGCGCGAGGAAATTACTGCGGTACTCGCCAATGCACGCAGCGATGATGAAGTGCTGCTGCGCCTAGAAAGCCCCGGCGGCATGGTGCCAGGCTACGGGCTGGCCGCCAGCCAACTGGCCCGGCTGCGCGATAAAAATATTCGCCTGACGATCAGCGTCGATCGAGTCGCTGCCTCCGGCGGTTATCTGATGGCCTGTGTGGCCGATCGAATCGTTGCTGCTCCCTTCGCGATCATCGGATCCATCGGTGTGGTTGGGCAGATACCGAATTTTCATGGCCTACTTAAACGCCATGACATCGACTTTGAGCTGCATACCGCGGGCGAGCACAAACGCGACCTCACGGTGTTCGGGCGAAACACCGACGAAGGCCGCGCGCATTTCCGCGAATCCTTACAAGAGGTCCACCAACTTTTTAAGGCGCATATCGCTCGTTACCGGCCTCGTCTCGACATCGAAAAAGTGGCCACGGGCGAGCACTGGTTAGGTGAAAAAGCACTCGAGCTGGGCTTGGTTGATGATCTGGGCACCAGCGATGACCTGCTATTAGAGCGTCGAGAGAAAATGGAACTGATCGCGCTGAAATATCACCCAGCGCCGTCTTTAAAACGGCGTTTGGCGCTGGTTTTAGAATCGGCACTGACCCGCCTCAAGCAGGGCGTGCGCCTTTACGGATAGTGAATGTGAACTCGCCTTCGGCCTGCTCATGGGCCAAGAGCTCATGCTCGGTGGTGTCACAAAATCCCATAAAGTCGATTACCGAATGGGGATCGGTGGCCACAACGCGCACACATTGGCCCACTTCCATCGACCGCAACGCCTGTTTGGTGCGCAAAATCGGCAGCGGGCAATTTAACCCGCGCAGATCAAGTTCCTGCTGTACTGTCAGTTGTGCTTCAGCAGACATAGAGTCAGCCCCGGTCAAAAGCGTATACTCTCAATACTATAACAGCACACATTGGAAACTTGCTTGATGCCAGACGAAAAGAAAAACTCGCCGAATTCTCTTGATTGCGCCGATGATCCACGCTCAGTCAGCGATGATGAACTGCGCGAAGAATTTAGCCGTGAAGAGGTCGAGGCCTGGCGCAAAAAAGCCGATCAATCACATGCCAACTGGTTTTCAGTGATGAACAACCCCTACGGGAAAGACTGACACAGCACAGGCGGAGTCAGAATGAGTGAGCTAAAAGGTATACCGGTCGTGGTGAGCGGCCAGAAAGTCTCGAAGCCAAACGGCGTTCGCGCCATTAAAAACGGCATGAAAACCAATCGCACCGCCGCCCCACTCACCCGTGGTGACAAGCCCGATTGGCTACGCGTAAAAATCCCCACGGGCGAAACATTCCAAAAAGTCCGCAACACCGTGCGCGAGCATCGTCTGGCCACCGTTTGCGAAGAATCCATGTGCCCCAACATGGGCGAATGCTGGAGTGCCGGCACCGCCACCATCATGCTCATGGGCGATGTCTGCACCCGCGCCTGCCGCTTCTGCGCGGTAGACACCGGCAACCCCCGCGGCTGGCTCGACCCTGAAGAGCCCGCCGGCGCTGCGGAAACCGTCTCACTCATGGGGCTGAAGTACGTTGTACTCACCTCTGTGGACCGCGACGACCTGCCCGATGGCGGCGCAGCCCACTACGCTGCCTGCATTCGTGAAATTAAACGCCAAAACCCCAGCACCGCCGTGGAAGCACTGACCCCCGATTTCAACGGCAGTACCGATGCGATTAACACCGTCGTCGATACCGGCCTTGAGGTGTTTGCGCAAAACGTCGAAACCGTTGAGCGCCTCACCCACCCCGTGCGCGACCCCCGCGCCGGCTACCAGCAAACCCTGGATGTGCTCGCGCATGCCAAAAAGCGCCGCCCGGACGTACTCACCAAAACCAGCCTCATGCTCGGCCTGGGCGAAACCGATGAAGAAGTCGTTCAGACTATGGATGACCTGCGGGCCATCGGCGTCGACATCGTTACCTTCGGCCAATATCTGCGCCCCACCATCAACCACCTGCCCGTGGTGCGCTACGTCACCCCCGAACAATTCAACCGCTTCCGCGACATCGGCCTGGCCAAGGGCTTCCTCGAAGTGGTCTCCGGCCCCCTCGTCCGCTCGAGCTATCGGGCGGATCGGGTGCTGGAGAAGAACAACGTGGGGTTGGTTTAGTATCCTTCAAACCGGCTTAACGATCCGCTTCGCGAATCGAAAAACGCCGGATTTAAAGGATACAAAACCTTTTGGGCCGGGAGGCGGGGTTGGGTTCCGATACCCCAGCCTGGCTTAACGATGCGCTTCGCACATCGAAAAACGCCAGGCTAAGGTATGCGGAACCTTAGTGGCGGGAGGGGGGGGAGTTGGCTGCCG
>JAGXLT010000234.1 GCA_018334525.1 Gammaproteobacteria bacterium | reverse complement strand
CAAGTTTGCAGCGATTTGGGCATCACCAATCCGTTAGTTGTTACCGACCCGGGCTTACGAGAACTCCCACCGGTTCAAGAGACTCTGAAAACGCTCGATAAGGCCGGGGTAAAGAGTGCCCTCTTCTCCGATGTCGATGGTAACCCGGTAGACAGCAACGTTGCTGCCGGCGTAACAGCTTATCAGCAGGGTGCTCATGATGGGGTGATTGCCATTGGCGGCGGAAGCGCCTTAGATGTCGGAAAAGCCATTGCACTGATGCTTGGTCAAAATCGCCCGATTTGGGACTTTGAAGATATTGGGGATTATTGGAAACGCGCCGATCCGGAGGCAATTGCACCCGTTATCGCGATTCCGACAACTGCTGGAACAGGATCAGAAGTGGGTCGTGCCAGCGTTATCACTAACACTCAGACGCATCGAAAAGTGATTGTCTTTCACCCTCTGATGCTGCCAAAAACCGTTATTCTCGATCCCGAGCTTACGGTCGGCTTACCTGCCGGATTAACTGCCGCGACCGGGATGGATGCTTTTGTGCACTGTTTTGAAGCATGGTGTGCACCCGGTTTTCACCCAATGGCAGATGGTATCGCCTTAGAGGGAATGCGTCTTGTTGCAGAGGCTCTACCCAAAGCGACAAGTAACGGCGCTGACTTAGAAGCCAGAACAAAAATGCTGGCTGCGGCAAGCATGGGCGCAGTCGCATTCCAAAAAGGACTCGGTGGTGTTCATGCGATTGCCCATCCCGTCGGTGCACGTTGCGGAACGCATCACGGCCTGACTAATGCGGTCATCCTGCCTTATATGATGGTTCATAATCGGCCAGAAATTGAGGGTAGAGTGCGCCCGATTGCGCGTACGCTTGGCCTAAACTCTGAGACCTTTGATGCGGTCCTTGAGTGGGTTCTTGCCTTTCGCGAGCAACTCCTTATTCCGCATACACTGGCTGACTTGAACGTTGATCTAGCCTTAGCCAAAGAAATCGGGGCTTTAGCGGCAGTTGACCCTCCTGCCATGTCAAACCCACGCAAACTGACGGCCGAGGAATACAGCCAAGTTTTTTCTGCCGCAGTCTTGGGACAATTGAGAGCTTGAGATAAATGGTGGAGCCAGGCGGGATCGAACCGCCGACCTCCTGCATGCCATGCAGGCGCTCTCCCAGCTGAGCTATGGCCCCGTATGAAGGAACGCAGAGTCTAGAAATCCGGCCGGTTAATGTCAAGGTTCCCCTTGCGCTTTCGCCCACGCGATAGCACTTTCAATGCGACTTAATGTGGCATCCCGGCCCAGCAGTGCCAACGTGGCATCAATTGGTGGTGACACCGGGCCCCCAGCGACTGCCACACGCAACGGCTGAGCGACTTTACCCAGCTTAAGGTCATGCTCTTCGGCCACTCCGAGCACCGCCTGATGGGCGCTTTCTGCCGTCCAATGCTCCACTAAAGACAAAGCACGATGCAGCGCCTCTAAGGTCTCTTCTGCGCCGCATAGATGCTTCCGCCCGGCTTTTTCGTCATACGTCTGCGGCGTTTCATAAAAAAAGCGGCTGTTCTCGGCCATTTCGGCAAGGGTTCGACTGCGCTCTGCTTGGGCCTTAATGAGCGCCTCAATATCCGGCGCATCTTCAGCACTGGGATCAATGCCGATTGCACCTAAGTGCCAGGCAAGATGCCTTGCCACATGCGCTGTGGGCAATGTTTTAATGTAATGCTGATTGAGCCAATCCAGTTTGGATGGATTAATACTGCTGGCTGAATGGTTAATATCAGCCACATCAAAAAGCTCAACCATCTCATCAAGACTAAAAATTTCCTGATCACCGTGCGCCCACCCCAAACGCACCAGATAATTGACCATCGCCTCGGGCAGATAGCCGGCATCCCGAAATTCCATCACATTGGCCGCGCCGGTGCGTTTAGAGAGCTTTTTGCCGTCTTCATCCAGAATCATCGGCACATGCGCATACACTGGCGGCTCGACTCCGAGGGCCTGCAGAATGTTCGCCTGCCGCGCGCTATTGTTCAGGTGATCATCACCCCGAATGACATGGCTGACCTGCATATCCATATCATCGACCACCACCACAAAGTTATAGGTTGGCGACCCATCGCCCCGCGCAATAATCAGATCGTCCAGCTCATGGTTATTAAAAACCACATTGCCCTTGACCTGATCATGCACCACCGTGTGGCCTTCGCGTGGTTGACGAAAACGAATGACGGGCTGGTCAGAGACATCATCACCCGATGGCGGCGCAGTCAGATCGCGACAGCGCCCGTCATAGCGGGTTTTAACTTTGGCTTGCTGCTGACTGGTGCGCAGGGCATCCAGGCGTTCGCGTGAACAATAGCAACGGTAAGCGGTGCCATCAGCCAACATCTGATCGATCACTTCTTTATAGCGATCAAATCGATGCGTTTGATAAAACGGCCCGTCGTCATAATCAAGGCCCAACCAACTCATGCCCTCTAGGATGGCGTTAATGGCCTCAGGCGTAGATCGCTCAAGATCGGTATCTTCGATACGCAAAACAAAACGCCCGCCATGCCGACGTGCATAAAGCCAGGAAAATAAAGCGGTGCGAGCCCCGCCGATA
>JAGXLT010000233.1 GCA_018334525.1 Gammaproteobacteria bacterium | reverse complement strand
AAGCTCTGCAGCATCATCTACCATACCGAGCGCTGTCCGCATTTCGGTTGCATTATTCTTGTAAATTTGCGCGCCAGAGCTGACTAAAGCTGCGGGCAGGCTAAACAGCCGGACACCGTTTTTTTTCATCACATTTTGTGCATCTGGCAGACTGGCGCACACTTCTCATAAAGAGGTGCCATGTGGCAGTGCTGTGATGTTATTACGCGCCTTATCCGCGCGCACCAGCAGTTGCTTTGGCACGGTCCAGTTCTCCGCATGAATGGCGATGGACTGCTCGGGGGACAAGCACCATCCATCGCCTCTAAGATGTGTCAGGTAAGCGGAGCAAAACGCCCAGAATGACGCATACCATGTTGTACTTTCTCCGGGTGTCTCATCTGGCCTAGCAGGCAGGTACCAGCCTTTAATAACTTCCTGTAAAAAGCCATTCTTAAGGAGTCGTTCTCTGTGGGTGCGAGATAGGTCAGCTGAACGTATGGCAATGATACGGTTGTCTTGAAGTTGATGCAGTGCTTCAAGGGAGCTTGCGAGCTTTGCTGCTGGAGTTGCCATCAGTATGCACCGTTTTTCGCTTATTGTGTTGTGCCGTTTTTCGCTTATTGTGCTTTATTTTGCGATCGCTGTCTAAAAAAGGGGTCGCGCCAACTGTCTGTGCGTCATGAGGGCCAACGTGTATAATGGCAGATAGAAAAAATGCCAATATTTTAAATGAAATCAATGATTTATTATGACTAAAATCTTAATGATTGATAACTACGACTCGTTTACCTACAACCTCGTGCAATATTTGGGCGAGTTGGGGGCAGAGGTGATGGTGCATCGTAACGATGCGATTGATATCGCCACGATAGAGCGCCTGGCGCCGGAGCGCATTGTGATCTCCCCTGGCCCTTGTACGCCCAATGAAGCGGGCGTGTCGCTACAGGCTATACGGCATTTTGCAGATAAGCTGCCCATACTGGGTGTCTGCCTTGGGCATCAGGCGATGGGACAGGCGTTTGGTGCCGATGTCGTGCATGCTAAATCGGTCATGCATGGTAAAACTTCGTGGGTGCATCATAACAATCAGGGCGTGTTTTCCAGCCTGCCGCAACCCATGGAGGCCACGCGCTACCATTCATTAGTCTTGGCTGCAGATACGCTGCCGGATTGTTTTGAGGTAACGGCTTGGACAGAATTCGCTGATGGCAGTGTTGAAGAGATAATGGGCATTCGGCATAAACACTTACCGATCGAGGGCGTGCAGTTTCATCCGGAGTCGATATTGACCCGAGCCGGTCATGATTTGCTGCGTAATTTTTTGGCTGTGCCGGCCATGGCAGCTTGACTGAGGAGCAGGAAATGGAAATGCCCGCAGCCATCCGCAAAGTGATGGCGCATGAAGATTTAAGTGATGCGGAAATGACCACGGTGATGCAGCGCATGATGAGTGGTGAGGCCACGCCGGCGCAGATTGGCGGTTTTTTGATTGGTCTGGGCATGAAAGGCGAAACAGTGCCTGAAATCACAGCCGCCGCCCGCGTAATGCGAGCGCTTGCCACACAGGTCAAAGTCACTGCCCCGCATTTGGTTGATACCTGCGGTACCGGGGGTGATGGTCAGGGCACTTTTAATATCTCTACCGCTGCGGCTTTTGTGGTGGCGGCAGCGGGTGCGCATGTGGCAAAACATGGCAATCGTTCAGTGTCTTCCTCGTCCGGCAGTGCCGATGTGCTTGAGGCTGCGGGTGCTTGTTTGGAGCTAACACCTGAGGCCGTGGCAACCTGCATTGAAGAGATGGGTGTCGGGTTTATTTTTGCGCCGCGCCATCATCAGGCAATGCGGCATGCCATTGGGCCTCGCCGAGAGATGGGGGTGCGAACAGTCTTTAATCTGCTTGGCCCGCTGACCAATCCGGCAGGGGCTCCCAATCAGTTACTTGGCGTTTTTGCCACGCGCTGGGTGCGGCCGATGGCCGAGGTTCTGCAGGCGCTGGGCAGCCAGCGGGTCATGATTGTGCACTCAGAAGATGGACTGGATGAGATCAGCATTGGCGCTGCAACGCAGGTGGCGGAGCTTAAAGCGGGTGTCATTACTGAATATCGCCTGCAGCCGGAAGACTTCGGGATGCAGCGGGTTGATTTATCGAGCCTGCGGGTGGATTCCGCGCAGCAAAGTCTAGAGATGATTCAGGCGGTGTTTGATGGAATGCCCGGCCCGGCCACAGATCTTTTGGCGCTTAATTCGGGCGCAGCGATTTATGTGTCGGGTCTAGAGGATTCGTTAGAAAAAGGAGTGTTGCGCGCACAATCCCTACTGGCCAGTGGCGCGGTTAGGGAGCGTTTAGCCCGATTTGTTGCGTTAAGTCGTGAGTTAGGGGGTGTTGCATGAATACCGCAGCCGATACCCCGGATATTCTTAAGCGAATTGTTGAGCAAAAAGCGCAGCGCGTAGCAGCTCAAAAACAAGCCGTTGCCTTGGCCGAGGTAGAGGCAGCGGCAAAGGCAGCAGCGCCGGTGCGCGGTTTTAAACGAGCACTTGATCAGCGCATTGAAGCGGGTAAGGCGGCAGTCATTGCTGAGGCAAAGAAAACCTCGCCCAGCAAAGGGCTGTTGCGTG
>JAGXLT010000029.1 GCA_018334525.1 Gammaproteobacteria bacterium | reverse complement strand
TGACTTCCGCGATGCGCATATTCGCGGCGATCTTTCTGAGTTCAAAGGTGCTCGATACGTGGAACAAGAGGCCTATACCGGCACGATGGAGCCGCGGCGGTTTGTGGATACGGTTGCCGAAGTCATGCACCGACGGATGAACGAAGATGACCGCATCGTGGTGATGGGCGAGGATGTGCATCGCCTTAAAGGCGGCACTAACGGGGCAACTCGCGGGCTTTCTGAAGACTTCCCCGACCGCTGTTTAGGCACCCCCATCAGCGAGAATGCGTTTGCCGGACTCGGCGGCGGCATTGCCATGGATGGGCGGTATCGCCCGGTTGTCGAATTCATGTACCCCGATTTTATGTGGGTGGCGGCTGATCAGGTCTTCAACCAGATCGCCAAGGCCCGGCATATGTTTGGCGGAGACAGTGCCATGCCGTTTGTGCTTCGCACGAAGGTGGCCATGGGCACCGGTTATGGCTCGCAACACTCCATGGACCCGGCCGGTCTGTTTGCGACCTCTCCTGGCTGGCGGATTGTGGCCCCCAGCACACCGTATGATTATGTGGGGCTCATGAATAGCGCGTTGCAATGTGAAGATCCCGTTTTGGTGATCGAGCACACCGATCTCTACAACGCGCGCTTCCCATCACCCACCGACGATTTGGACTACTTCATTCCGCTTGGCAAAGCCAAAGTTGTTCGCGCGGGCAGTGCAGTAACGGTGATCAGCTATTTATCAATGGTTGAACGCTGCTGCACCGCGGCAGAAACGCTGGGTGTGGATGCCGAAGTGATCGATATGCGCAGCCTGGACCGCGCCGGCATTGACTGGGACACCCTGGGCGAAAGTATTCAGCGTACCAATAATGTTCTGATCGTAGAGCAAGGCCCACTGGGTACATCCTGGGGCGGGTTTTTGAGTGATGAAATTCAGCGCCGGTTCTTTGACTGGCTGGATCAACCCATTCAACGCGTACTGGGTGGCGAGGCATCGCCGAGTATCTCGAAGGTACTTGAACGCGCTGCCTGTGCTGACGTGGAAGAAGTGGAAGACGGTCTGCGCAATGTTATGGCAGCGCAGGGTCGCCCCCTTCCCGCCAACACGAATTAAGGAGAGCAACGCCGTGCCAATATCTATTGAAATGACCGCAGCCACGGCTGGCATGGAAAGCGCCACGCTGGTTCGCTGGCTGAAAGCTGAGGGAGATTCCATTGCCGAAGGCGACATCATTGCCGAGGTTGAAACCGACAAAGCCATCATGGAAATGGCCGCCCCTGCGGGTGGCGTGCTCGGCCGCATCGATGTGCCCGGCGGTACCGATGAAGTGACCGTCGGCAGCGTCATTGGCTGGCTTCTGGAGCCCGACGAGGATGCCAGCGCCCTTCCATCAACCGACCAGTCTGCTGCCGCAGCTGAGCCTGCGCCCGCCCCGGAGCCTGAGGCCAAGCCGCAGCCAGCGGCCGCCGCACCAGTGCATTCGTCTACAACACGACCCTTTGCCAGCCCTTTAGCCCGGCGCATTGCAAAAGAGCAGGGCATCGACATCACCCACCTAACGGGCAGTGGGCCACGCGGCCGCATTGTACGCATTGATGTAGAAGGTGCCGAAAAACAAAAATTACAAGGACAGTCACTTTTAGAACACTCAGGAATGCGCAAAACCATCGCTCGCCGCTTAACGGAGTCAAAGCAGACCATTCCGCATTTTTATCTGACGCTCGATTGCGACATGGAGGCCCTGCTTGATTTGCGTCGCACGCTGAATGCCCGCGGTGAAAAGGCGAGGCAGCCGTACCGGCTATCCGTGAATGACTTTTTAATTAAAGCCGTTGCCATCGCATTACAGGAGCAACCGGCGGTCAATGTGTCCTGGCAGGAGGACGGGCTGCTGCAGTACAGCGACTCTGATATCAGTGTTGCAGTAGCGACCGAGGGCGGACTGATCACACCGGTTATCCGCAAAGCAGACGAAAAAACCGTGCTTACCATCGCGGGCGAAGTGGCTGACCTTGCCAAGCGCGCGCGTACCGGCCAGTTACCGCCCAGTGCCTATCAGGGAGGTGGATTTACCATCAGCAATTTAGGCATGTATGGCATTAAAGAATTCTCGGCCATTATCAACCCGCCCCAGGCCGCCATTCTGGCAGTGGGTGCGGTTGAGCAGCGCCCCGTTGTCAAAGCGGGTGAACTTGCTGTTGGCCAGCAGCTGACGCTGACGCTTTCAGCCGATCATCGAGCCATTGATGGCGCCGTGGCCGCTCAGTTTTTAGCCTGTTTGCGCGACTTGCTTGAAGACCCACTGTCGCTGCTCGTTTAAACAGATAGAAAGGATTGGATATGGCGGATTATCAGGTACTCGTAATCGGTGCTGGCCCTGGCGGCTATGTCGCCGCTATTCGTGCTGCACAGCTTGGCGCGAGCTGCGCAATTATCGAGGCCGAAGAGCCCGGCGGCGTGTGCCTGAATTGGGGCTGTATCCCCACCAAAACATTGCTTCATTCCGCCGATCTGTTTCGACAGGCCAAAACGGCAGACGCGTTTGGCATTGAGCTGAATGGCACACCAAAATTTAACTTGGACAAGGCCGTGGAGCGCTCCCGCACCGTGGCGGGGCAACTTAACCGTGGCGTTCGTGGCCTACTGCGCAAACATCAAATCCCCTTAATCACGGGCAAAGCATGCCTGCTCGGCCAGGGCCGTGTCGCAGTCACACAAGCCAGCGGCGAAAAAACCCTTAGTGCTGATGCCATCATTCTTGCCACCGGCGCCCGGCCGCGCGAATTACCGGGCCTCAAACCGGATGGCACGCATTTGTGGACAGCACGAGAAGCCATGACACCAAATGCCCTGCCGGAACGCTTAGCCGTGATTGGCGGGGGCGCAATTGGGGTGGAATTTGCCAGCTTCTACGCCACCATTGGTTGCCATGTCACCGTTATCGAAATGGCTGAGCGCATTCTGCCGACTGAAGATGCGGAAATCTCTACGCTGCTTGCAGAACACTTAACCGCAGAGGGTATTCAGTTTCACACCAGCACCCGCGTGAGTGGCTGCGAGCGCGAGGGCGAGGGCGTTACACTCAGCCTTAGCGGGCCCGAAGAAGCTACCACTTCGCTAACAGTGGACCGGGCGATTATTGCCGCCGGCATTACCGGTAATGTTGACGGGCTTGGCCTTGAGCACACTGCCGTCGAAGTCAAAGATGGACATATTGTGACCGATGCGCACGCGGCGACCGCTGAGCCGGGCGTTTATGCCATTGGTGATGTGGCCGGCGCCCCCTGGCTTGCGCACAAAGCCAGTCATGAAGCCATTGCCTGTGTTGAGCGATTGCTCGGCAATGAACAAGCCCATCTGCCCGGTCCCGAACAGATTCCTTCCTGTACTTACTGCCACCCGCAGGTCGCCAGTATCGGGCTCACTGAGCAGGCCGCCACCGAACGAGGGTATCAAATTCGCGTTGGCCGGTTCCCATTAATCGGCAACGGTAAGGCGCAAGCGCTTGGTGAAACAGAGGGGCTGATTAAAACTATTTTTGATGAGCAGACCGGCGCATTGCTGGGCGCACATCTGCTCGGCTCGCAAGTCACCGAACTGATCAGCACCTATGCGGTGAGCCAGGTTTTAGAAACGACTGAGGCAGAGCTACTGCAAACCGTATTTCCGCATCCTACGTTATCAGAGGCCCTGCACGAATCCGTGCTTGCCGCCTGGGACCGCGGGCTGCATCTTTAACCCAGCCCGCGCCCGCATTCATTTGCGATTACCCGTGAGTGAACTGCTCCTCTTCCGTCGATCCGCTCATCGCGGTGACCGAAGAGCTGCCGCCCTGAATCAACTGGGTGACCTGGTCAAAGTAACCCGCACCCACTTCCCGCTGATGGCGGGTCGCGGTGTAGCCGTCTTTCTCCGAGGCAAACTCTGCTTCCTGAAGCTCTGAATAGGCCGCCATCTGTCGGGTCTTATAACCGCGGGCCAATTCAAACATCGAATAATTCAGGCTATGGAAGCCGGCCAACGTGATGAACTGGAACTTATAACCCATCGCGCCGAGTTCGTTTTGGAACTTGGCAATCGTTGCCTCATCCAGCTTACCGCGCCAGTTAAATGACGGTGAGCAGTTATAAGCCAGCATCTGATTGGGATGCTCTTTATGAATGGCCTCAGCAAAGCGTCGCGCAAACGCCAAATCCGGCGTACCGGTTTCGCACCACAGCAAATCGGCGTAAGGGGCATACGCCAGGCCACGACTAATGGCCTGCGCTTCGCCCGCATCTGTGCGGAAAAAGCCCTCAGCCGTGCGCTCGCCAGTGATATAAGGCGCATCGTATTCATCAATATCCGAGGTGATCAGATCTGCTGCCAGTGCATCGGTCCGCGCCACCACCAGGGTAGAAGTGCCCATGGTGTCTGCCGCTAAGCGAGCAGCCACGAGTTTTTGCACCGCTTCCTGCGTTGGCACCAACACCTTACCGCCCATGTGGCCGCATTTTTTAACCGACGCCAACTGATCTTCGAAATGCACGCCGGCGGCACCCGCCCGAATCATTCCCTTCATCAGCTCAAAGGCGTTCAGAACGCCACCAAAACCGGCCTCGGCGTCGGCAACAATGGGCTGCATCCAGTCCACCCCATCATTCCCTTCGGCATGATAAATTTCATCGGCACGCAATAGTGCATTGTTAATTCGCTCTACCACCGCCGGCACAGAGTCTGCCGGGTAAAGAGACTGATCAGGATACATCGTGCCCGCTAAATTGGCATCGGCTGCCACCTGCCAGCCCGACAGATAAATGGCATTCAGCCCGGCCTTTACCTGCTGCATCGCCTGATTGCCCGTTAACGCGCCCAGTGCATTCACGTAATCAAGCTTGCCTTCAGTGAGGTAACCCCAGAGCTTCTCTGCACCAAGAGCTGCCAAAGAATGCTCGATAGGGACCGTGCCCCGCAAACGCACCACTTCCTCAGCCGGGTAGGCACGAGTCACATCTTTCCAGCGGGGATTGGTTTCCCAGTCTTTTTGAATTTCTGCAGCAGTCCGTAGCTTCGCCATCATTCTCGCTCCTCTTGTTGTTCCTGAGAGCACCATATGTGGCGTTGCAACATTACACAAGACAATGTAAACAATACATATCATTAATTTGGGCAATACTAAATATGGCTAAATACCGCTATGACCGTCTCAGACAGCTACGCGCATTTTGCTTTGCCGCTGAGCTTGGCAGCATCTCGCGCGCAGCCGAGCGGCTCGAGCTCACGCAGCCCTCCGTGTCCCTGCAGATTCAGACCCTTGAGCGCGAACTCGGCGTAATCCTTTTTGAGCGTAAAGGCCCCAGAATCAGACTGACCAGTGATGGACAGGCACTGCATGCCATGGCGCAAACCATGGTGGCCAACATTGATGATCTGCCGACTCAATTTGCCAAAGGCAGTCAGTCTCTGGACGGCGGCTATCTGGATATCGGCGCTGGACAGTCATCCACGCTTTATCTCCTGCCGCCGCTGCTTGAGCGTTTTATGGCGCAGCACCCCAGGGTGCAGGTTCGCCTACATAATCTATCAGTGGGTGACATGCTTGAAGCATTGCGTACCGATCGTATGGATTTTGCCGTGGGCGCCGTCCTCGATTTACCCAATGAACTGCGCTATCAAGCCATTTACTCTTATGGGTTATCGCTTATTACCCCGCCAGATCATCCGCTGGCAGAGCGCGATGTGATCAGTACCCGCGATTTGGCAAATCAGGACTACATCATCCCGCCTCAGGACATGACGACCTGGCGATTAATTAATCTTGTTTTTGAACAACAGGCCCTTCAATACCGGGTCAAACTGGAAGTAGGCAGTTGGGAGGCGGTTAAACGCTACGTAAGTCTTGGGTTCGGCATTGCGATTGTGAGTAATGTCTGCCTGGCCGAGGCGCCGGGCAACCTTGCGATTCGCTCCTTACCGGATATTTTTCCAAAACGAACTTATGGCGCCATCTCTCGGCGTGGCCGAGCGCTCTCAGCGCCGGCAAGACGTTTTCTGGAAATGAGCGGTATGGACATGCCCGAAGGGCTAACGACTCGTGAGTCTGAGCTCGATACGGCGGTTACGCGCCAATGACTCAGGATCATCCCCTTCCATCACCGGCTGAAATTGGCCGTAGCCCACGGCTGAGAGGCGCTCGGCAGGAATACCCTGATCAATAAGGAAATACACGATCGACTGCGCTCTGGCACTGGAAAGCTCCCAATTAGACGGAAATTCAGCCGTACTGATCGGGCGTCGATCCGTATGGCCCTCCACCTGCAACACCCATTCAATTTCATCGGGAATTCGCTCGGCCACGCGCTGCAACACCGTGGCCACCTGCTCTAAACGCACCTCACCATCTGCCCCGAGCTCTGCCGAGCCACTTGCAAAAAACAGCTCCGATTGAAAACGAAAGCGATCACCGATGATTTCAATTTCCTGAATGTCACCGAGTACCTCGCGCAAACGCCCAAAAAACTCAGAACGGTAATTAGAAAGCTCTTGTACCTCTTCAGCCAGCGCAATATTCAGCCGCTCGACTAATGTATCAATTTCAACCTGCTGCTCGGCCACGGTTTGCTCTTCGACTCGCAGCGTCTCTGATAATGCAGCGATTTGCGCTCTCAGCGCACGCAGCTGCCGCCGAAGTGCCTCCACCCTTGCTTCTGCGGTCGCACTGAGCATCTGCTCGTTATCCAGCGCTTCCTGCCGGTCTGCCACTTCCATCACTAAATCGCGAAGGCGCAACTCTTTCGCTTCGATTTCACGCTGCGCAAGCCGTGTGCGTTCCTGAGCGTCAGCCAATTCAGCTGCCAATTCCATGCGCCGGTCTCTTTCTAGAGCCAGTGTTTCATCACGCTCAGCAATCTCTGCTTCCAGCGACTCGCGCACGCTGCGTAATGCCGCAATGTCCTGCTGCAGGCTCGCAATCTCGATTAATCGCGCGTTTAATGCCTCTTCACCTACGCTAATTTCTTCACGTGCGGCAGCAAGCGCTTCCTCACTTAATGCTAAATCAGTCTGTGCCTGATCACGCTGTGACAGGGTGGCATGTAATTCCGCGTACAGATTGGAGACCTCGTCCTGCAGTCGCTCCTGCTGGCCTCGCGACAAAGCCAGGGCATCCGCCATCTCGCTCAGTTCTATCTGCAATGCTTCCAGCGCCCGATTGCGGTCTGTCAGCTGGGTACTCATGAATAGCTGGGCAACAACAAACAACAAAAGCACAAAAACAAATGCCAATAGCACGGTGGCCAGCGCATCAACAAAGCCGGGCCAGATATTAACCGAGGCGCGATTGCGGCGTGAGCTACCTAACATCGGCCTGCTCAGTCCTGCCCGTTGCTACCAAGGTGCGACATGGTACGCGTTAACAACCGTATTTCGTCACGCAGCTCGGTCAGCAGACGCTCCCGATCAGCACTTAAATCCGTACGCAACTCGTGTAAGCCGTGCACCATGGCGCGTAACTGCTCAAGCTGATCCGTCGACTGCCCTGACTGCCCCTCCGTTGCATCAGACAATCGGGTTAACACCCCTTGCAGCTCCGCCTGGGTTCGCGTCAGGCCAATCAGACCCTTTTGCTCACTACGTCCCTGATCTGCCAATCGTGCTACCTCTTCAGTCAGCTCAATCATGCGCGCATCCACAGCACGCCGCTCCTCATCACCGCGCGCCATAATGCGCTGCAACTTATCCAGACTATCTGCGGTATTTTCTAATAGCGCCTGAATATAAGCGGGCACCGAGCCTTCCGCGTCGCCACCCAGCGCACCGCTGGAAAGCTTCGTCTGACCGGACAGCCACTCTTCAAGATCATTGTAAAAACGACTTTGCGCATGCGAGGCCTGCAAATCCACAAACCCCAACACCAGCGCGCCGGCCAGGCCGAAAAGGGAGGAACTAAACGCGGTGCCCATCCCTGTCAGCGGACTTTCCAGACCATCACGCAGCTGACTGAAGATCGCGCCGGCGTCACCACCCGCGGTCATTTCCAGACCGCCGATGACATTCCCAACCGCCCGTAGCGTATCCAACAGCCCCCATC
>JAGXLT010000232.1 GCA_018334525.1 Gammaproteobacteria bacterium | reverse complement strand
GGATAGCAAGGGTCGATAAAGGATTTCGAGTAACGGAAAATTTGAGGAGAGAAAAAGATATGTCAGCAGATAACATTTATCCGGTTCCCCAGGATGTGGCTGATCATGCATTGCTCAACCGGCAGCAATACGACCAGATGTTCAAACAGTCTTTGGCTGACCCCGATACTTTCTGGGCGGAACAGGCAGATAAATTTCTAACCTGGTTTAAAAAATGGGACACAGTTAATAGCAGCGACTTAACCAAGGGCCACATTTCATGGTTTGACGGTGGCGAACTCAACGTCAGCTATAACTGCCTTGATCGTCATCTTGAGGCGCACGGCAACCGCACTGCCATTATTTGGGAGGGTGATACGCCCGGCGACACACGGCACATTAGCTATAAAGCGCTGCATGCCGAGGTCTGCCAACTCGCTAATGCTCTAAAAGCGCGGGGCGTTAAAAAAGGCGATCGGGTGGCCATCTATATGCCGATGATTCCTGAAGCTGCCGTTGCCATGCTGGCCTGCACGCGCATCGGCGCTGTGCATTCCATTGTGTTTGGTGGATTCTCACCGCAAGCGCTTCGCGATCGTATCGAAGCTTCGGAATGTCAGGTTGTCATTACCGCTGACGAGGGTTTACGTGGCGGCAAGCCTGTGCCGCTGAAAGAAAATGTCGAGAAGGCAATTGATGGTCTTAACGCAGTACATACCGTTGTTACGGTTAAGCGCACGGGCAACCCGATAAGCTGGAGCGAGCCACGGGATGTCTGGTATCACGAAATTGTTGATGCGGCATCGACTGAGTGTGAGCCCGAGCGAATGAATGCCGAGGATCCACTCTTTATTCTTTATACGTCCGGATCCACCGGCAAGCCTAAAGGTGTTCTGCATACAACAGGCGGCTATCTTCTGCAGGCCGCCATGACGCACCGCTACGTTTTCGATTACAACGAAGGTGAGGTTTATTGGTGTACGGCGGATGTGGGCTGGGTGACCGGGCATAGTTATATTGTTTATGGCCCGTTATGTAATGGCGCAACCACACTGATTTTTGAAGGAATCCCGACCTACCCGGACGCCAGTCGCTTCTGGCAGGTCATTGATGACCATAAGGTCAATATCTTCTATACCGCACCAACTGCGATCCGTTCTTTGATGGGACAGGGCGATGAGCTGGTAAAAAAGACCTCTCGTAAAAGCCTGCGAATCCTTGGCTCAGTAGGAGAGCCGATCAATCCAGAGGCCTGGGAATGGTACTACCGCGTTGTTGGCGATGAGCGCTGCCGCATTGTTGATACCTGGTGGCAGACTGAGACAGGCGCCATCATGATTTCTCCGCTACCAGGCGCCATCGATCTAAAGCCCGGTTCCGCTACACTGCCATTTTTTGGCGTCAACTTGGAGTTGGTTGATAACGACGGAAACGTCCTTGAGGGCGCCGTAGAGGGCAATCTGTGTATCACTCAAGCCTGGCCGAGCATGATGCGAACCATTTATGGGGATCATGAACGCTTCATTAATACCTACTTAAGTACTTATGCCGGCAAGTACTTTACCGGAGACGGTGCGCGTCGCGATGAAGATGGCTATTACTGGATCACCGGACGCGTTGATGACGTGTTGAATATCTCCGGGCACCGAATGGGTACCGCTGAAATTGAAAGTGCGCTGGTATTGCATGAGGCCGTTGCCGAAGCGGCTGTTGTCGGCTATCCGCACGATCTGAAGGGTCAGGGCATCTATTGTTATGTGACATTAATGGGAGGCACTGAACCCTCCGATGCACTACAAAAAGAGCTGAGCGATTTGGTTAGAAAAGAAATCGGCCCGATTGCAAAGCCTGATGTCATCCAATGGGCGCCGGGGCTGCCCAAGACGCGATCCGGCAAAATCATGCGCCGCATTCTTCGCAAGGTTGCAACCAATGAGCTGGATAGCCTCGGCGATACCAGCACACTGGCCGACCCGAGTGTGGTTGATGATCTAATCAACAATCGCTCCGGGCAGTAAAGCAAACACCTCAGGCTGCCTCGGTAGTTACCAAACGTAACACCGAGGCATTACCTTTGGTAACAAAAAACGTGCCGATCGTCAGAAAATGGCGTTATTAAAGGCGGCACGGATTTTGCAGGTCTATGGCAAGGCCGCTGGAAACAGCAGCCCATAAAACGAGGAAGCGGACACTTTGGTGTACCGACTCCCAATAATGGAGCAAGCAGGAGGAGCGTCGCTTATGGCTTCATCTAAAGAAGAAGCTGCACTGGCCTACTGGAAAGAAAACGTCAGACTGCTGGTCACTTTGTTGATCTTTTGGTTTGCTGTTTCTTTCGGGCTGGGCATCATTCTGGCACCGGTACTCAATAACATCGAGATTGCGGGATACCCACTGGGCTTTTGGTTTGCTCAGCAGGGGGCTATTTACGCATTCATCGTCCTCATTTTCGTCTACGTCTTCAAAATGAATGCGCTAGACCGAAAATATGACGTTCACGAAGAGTAACGGGGGCAGTCATAATGAGTCTTACATTAACTACTTACATCATCGTTGGCGCGACTTTTGCGCTGTATATCGGTATTGCCATATGGGCCAGAGCGGGCAGCACCGGTGAGTTTTACGTCGCCGGAAAGGGTGTTAAC
>JAGXLT010000231.1 GCA_018334525.1 Gammaproteobacteria bacterium | reverse complement strand
CTGAAAGGCGATTGTTTTGGCATCCAGACGCGTATTAATCGCATGCAAAACGGCCTGGCACATGGGCACGCCATGATGGGCCTCGAGCATTGGGGGCACATTCGGTAGTAAGACTGAAACCGTATCACCTCGGCCCATGCCGGCTTTTGTTAGCGCCGAGGCAAGCCGGCAGGCGCGCTGATAATACTCAGCGTAAGTAAAGCGCTGATCGCCATGAATAATGGCTGGATAGTCCGGCATGACATCCGCGGCACGTTGCAGAAAAATCAGCGGCGTTAGCGGCTGATAATTGGCCGCTGTGCGCGGTAGATCCTCGTTGTAGGCCGGGTTCATTGATCCTGCCAGTGCGGCGTGCGTTTTTCGACAAACGCGTTAATACCCTCTTTGGCATCCTGCTTGAGCATGTTTTCCACCATAATTTCGGCGGTATAGGTATAGGCTTCAGCCAGCGGCATTTCGCGCTGTGCGTAAAAGGCTTTTTTGCCGGTAGCCAGCGTCATGCTCGATTTGCTGGCAATCTTTGCGGCCATTTCCATCGTGTAGTCGGTGAGCGCATCGGCGGAAATAACCCGATTGATCAGCCCGTGCTGCATCGCTTCATCAGCACTGAGCATGTCACCGGTCAGCAGCATCTCCATCGCGGCTTTATTGCTGACGTTGCGCGACATCGCGACCATGGGTGTTGAGCAGAACAAACCGATATGAACGCCGGGGGTGGCAAAACGGGCTTCAGGGCCGGCGTAGGCCAAATCGCAACTGGCAACGAGTTGGCAGCCCGCGGCGGTTGCAATACCGGTGACCTCGGCAATAACCGGCTTGGGATGATTAACAATGGCCTGCATCACGGTCGCGCAATGAGTCATTAAGCGGGTAAAAAATGCACGGCCGGCATCATCATGTTCACGGGCCCGGGTGATTTCTTTTAAGTCATGACCCGCGCAAAAGGCAGGTCCCGTGGCTGCGAGCACAATCACCCGAACCGCCGGGTCACCGGCAGCGGCCTCCAACGTGGTTTGCAAAGTATCGAGCATCTGCTCCGATAACGCATTGCGACGGCCGCTGTCGTTTAAGGTTAAGCGCAGTACGCCATTGTCATTTTGATCAGAAATTAAAAGCATTATTTTGCAAGCTCGATGCTAGGGCAGCGATCCATAATCACTTCCAGCCCGGCAGCGCGAGCCATCTCCTCCGCTTCGGTATTTTTAATGCCCAACTGCATCCACAGCACTTTCGCATTGATATCGATTGCCTGGCGGGCAATGGCCGGCAGCTCAGCAGGCGGCCTAAAAACATCCACCATATCGATAGGCTGCTCGATATCTTTCAGTGTTGGGTAGACCTTTATGCCGTCAATGTCGGTCAGGTCGGGGCGTGGGTTGACCGGAATGACTTCGTAGCCACGCGCGGTCAGATCTTTAAGCACTCGATAGCTGGCTTTGCTGGGATCGGCACTGGCGCCGACCATGGCAATGCGTTTAACCCATCCTAAAATGGCGAGTGCTTTATTTTCCGTCATCTTCTATTAACGCCGTTTCAATTTTTATTTCCGATTCCAACGTGCGATGCACGGGGCATTTATCGGCAATTTCCAGCAACTGCTTGCGCTGATCTTCGCTCAAATCACCGGCCAGATAAATACGCCGTTGGAAAACATCGATGCGCGCGCCTTGCTCGCCGCAACTCTCACAATCGGTGCGATGCGCTTTGTCGTGCGTGACGTCGGTGTACACATGCTCCAACGGGATCTTCTTACGCCTTGCCACCATTCGAATCGTCATGCTGGTGCAAGCGCCAAGGCCGGCAGCTACCAGCTGGTAGGGCGAGGGGCCGCGGTCTGTGCCGCCCATTGAGGTGGGCTCATCAGCGCTCAGCAGATGTTTGCCGGAAACATTAATGGCCTGCCGAAAGCCTTCAGCACTGACTTCTGAGACGCGCGTCACGCCCTCGGGCGCGCTATCCCGGCCTGGTGCCGCTTCTGCAAGTTGAAGGTATCGCATCGCCCAAGCTCCAATCACATCCGCTGTGTATTCCGCATCTTCTGCCCGGGTAATGAGATGATCCGCATCATCCAGAGTAATGAAGCTTTTTGGATGCATTGCGCCGGTAAAGAGCTCAGCGGCATTGTTAATGCCTACCGTAGCATCACGGGGTGAGTGCAATATCAGCAAAGCGGCATTGAGATGTTTGAGCGCGTCATCAAGCTTGCTCTGGGTAATGTCATCCAAAAACTGCCGGCGAATGGTGAATGATCGCCCTGCCAGATCCACCGCTGCTTCACCCGTTTGTTTGATGTTCTCCAGTTGGGCCGCAAAATGCTTTGAGACATGACCGGGGTCAGCGGGTGCGCCGATGGCAACCACTGCGCGCGTGCTTTTGATCTCTGGTGCGGCTTTTATCACCGCCGCGCCGCCGAGTGAGTGGCCGATTAACAGTTGCGGCGCGCCAATCGTATCGGCCAGATGGGTAGCGGCCAATTGCAGATCTTCCACATTGGAGGAGAAGTTGGTGTTGGCAAACTCACCATCTGAATGCCCCAACCCCGTAAAATCAAAGCGCAACACGGCAATGCCCTGCGCGGCCAACCGGCCGGCAATACGTCGTGCGGCAGGCATGTCTTTAGAGCAGGTAAAGTCCTTTCC
>JAGXLT010000230.1 GCA_018334525.1 Gammaproteobacteria bacterium | reverse complement strand
TCGTGAGCGATTTAAGATCATGGAGCGCAAACTGTATCGCGGGATTATGAACCCAAGCGCTGTGGTCGCGATTGGCCTGGGCATTGCCATTCTTGTGGTTCAGCCCTTTTGGCTGCTGCAAGGCTGGCTGCATATCAAACTGGCGCTGGTGGCTTTATTGGTGATTTATCATTGGTATTGCGGCCGATTGCTGCGCGCCTTTGCGGAAGATCGCAATCATCACACCCACATCTGGTATCGCTGGTTTAACGAAATGCCCGTGCTGATTTTAATTGCAGTGGTATTGTTAGTGGTTTTAAAACCCTCGTTTTAATGTGTTATCTTAAATGGTACCGAATAAGTCCCCTATCGCGGATGAGGCCAAAGCAATGATCACGCAAGAGCAACACACCATTACCGGCCAGCATGATGCCCATTTGCGAGATCTGCTGCAGCAGGCAAAACTGCGTGCCACACGGCAGCGGCTTGGCCTGGCTGAGCTGATCTTCAGCCAGGGGGAGCGGCATGTAACTGCAGAAGGCCTGTATGCCGAGGCACTTGGCGCTGGGCTGCGAATTTCGCAGACCACGGTGTACAACACACTGCATCAGTTCACCGAAGCCGGTTTATTGCGCGAAATTCTTGCCGATCCGCGGCGAATTTTCTTTGATACCAACGTAAACCCGCATCACCATTTCCTTGATGAAGATACCGGCGATATGGAAGACATTCCTGCCGATGGTGTTAGCGTTGCGGATCTGCCGCCTCCACCACCGGGCAAAACCATTCACGGGGTGGATGTGATTGTGCGGGTCAGGCGCTCTGCCTGATTAGCTAGCGCCTTCCCGCTCGTATCAGGCCGCCAAGCCCATGCTCATCGAGCATGCTCGTTATTAATTCACTCACCTGCTCCGGATACTCTGCCGCCAGGGCCTGCGCCAGCACTGACTGCGCCGTGTGCATAGGAATGGTGCGCAATGCCCATTTCACCCTTAACAGCCGCCCGCTATTTAAAGACAGTCCCTCAAAGCCCATCGCCATTAACAAAACCGCCAGCCCCGGCTCGCCGGCCATACTGCCGCAAATGGTCACCGGCTTGCCCAGGCGTTTACCCACCGCTGCCACTTCATTCACCGCCCGCAGTACCGCGGGGTGGCGTTCGTCGTATAACGATGCCACCTGGCTGTTATTACGATCCACCGCCAGCAGATACTGCGCCAGGTCATTGCTGCCCACCGATAAAAAATCAAAGCGTCGCGCCAGGCTTTCAGCCTGATACACCGCTGCCGGCACTTCAATTAAAACACCGATCATTGGCGCTGCCGCTTCTATCCCGTCTTCGGCCAACTCCGCCCGCGCGCGCGCAACCAGCGCTGCAGCCTGCTCGGCCTCTTCCAGTCGACTGACCATGGGGAACATCACACGCAAATTATTCAAGCCAACCGATGCACGCAGCATCGCCTTAATCTGGGTCAGGAAAATTTCCGGGTGATCCAGTGTCATCCGCAAGCCGCGCCAGCCCAAAAATGGATTCTCATCATGCATCGGAAAATAAGGCAGCGGCTTATCGCCCCCTACATCCAACGTGCGTAGCGTAACGGGCAACGGCGCAAACGCCGCCAAAACATCACGGTACAGGGCCATTTGCTCAGACTCACTAGGAAAGCGATCGCCCATTAAAAACGGGAATTCGGTGCGATGCAGCCCAACCCCGGCGCAACCACTGCCCACCGCCAGCTCTACCTCGGCCAGTAAACCCGTATTCACGTACAACTGAATTTCATGACCATCCGGCGACACACAAGGCTCATGCGTTAAGGCGCGTAACTCCTCACTCAGGGCATCCTCTTCTTTCTGCAAACGCTGAAATTCACTGCGCAGCCCAGCCGGCGGGTCAATCACCACCTGCCCCTGATAGCCATCTACCACCAGTTCACGACCATCGAGCCGATGCAAAGGCCCGGCACCCACGCCCATTACTGCCGGCACGCCCATGGCGCGTGCCAAAATGGCGACATGCGAGTTGGCAGATCCACTCACGCTGACTAACGCAGCCAGGCGTTCCGGCGGAATATCCGCAAGCTGTACCGCACTTAATGACTCACCCACCAGTACAACCCGATCGGGTAGCGACTGACTGTCCGGTTTATCCGTGGCGAGCAGACGTGACAACAAACGCCGCCCCAGATCTTTAATATCCTCAACGCGCTCGCGCAAATAGGGGTCATCCATGGCTTCAAAGCGTTGCGCATGCTCAGCAATTGTTTGCCGTAACGCGCCCGGCGCCCACATACCCGTGGTAATACCGGACTGCACACGGCCGATCAGGCTATCGCCGGTCAGCATCTGCTGATAAACATCAAATAACAGCCGCTCTGCCTCGGGCAGCTCGCTGCGCATCCGCTCCGATAATGCGGCAATATCTGCTTTCACCGCTTCAACGGCCCACATAAACCGCGCACTTTCGGCATCGGTATCGCTGATAACCCGATCCGGCACATCCTCAAGCGACACCATGCTTGCCATCACCACGCCGGTACCCATCGCAATCCCGCTAGAGCCGCCAATGCCTGAAAGCGAGGGGGGTGGGCCATCAGTTGCACCGGCCAGCACGGCCAGATCACCTCGCGTTCGCGCATGGGCAATGGCACCGGCCAGCTGCGCGCCTCCTC
>JAGXLT010000229.1 GCA_018334525.1 Gammaproteobacteria bacterium | reverse complement strand
GCCGGTGATGTGGGCAAACGCCGGGATATAGCGGGTTAATATGCCGTAGTGGTGCATCCGCCGTAAGGCGTGTGTCAGACCCTGCGGCTGGCGTAGGATTTCCATAAACAGGCTGCGACAGCGAATATCGGCACGAAACGCATCATCAATTTGGTTACGCGCCTGACGCAGCAGCCGAATCGTTGCGGCCCGCACGCCTTTAATGTCGGGATGCTGTTCGATAAGCAAATACAGCTCAAGCATCGCAAAGGGGTAACGCGTGAAAACGCGTCGATGCGTAACTTCCAGAAAGCCGCGTTTTATTTGGAAGCGTTTGTTAATCAGTTGTGGCCGCTCATCAAGATCGGCATATAGAATGGCTTCCTGATAAAGCTGAAGCAGCAACTCATTGAGTCGATTGAGCTGCATGATGACCCGATAGTAGCGCTGCATAAACTGCTCAACGCCCAGGGTATGTTCCGCGTCCTGATAACCAAATTGTTTCGCCAGCTCTGTCTGGTATTCAAATAACAAGCGGTCTTCTCGTCGGCCAGCCAGTAAGTGCAGAGCGAAACGCACATCCCATAGGAAATACTGACCCTGCATCAGCGCGTCGTACTCGGCCTCTTCAAGAAACCCGCGATTAACCAGATCATGCAGCGTTTTCGCATTAAAATGCCGTTTAGCAACCCAGCCGACCATGTGGATATCACGCAGTCCGCCGGGGTTTTCTTTGATGTTGGGCTCTAAGTTGTAGCTGGTGTCGTGATAGCGCTCATGGCGTTGTTGCTGCTCCTGCCATTTGGCTTCAAAAAACGCTGGTCCGGGCCAGAGCTGAAAGGGGCTGGTTGCTACCTTCATGGCCTCAAACAGTGCTTCATTACCGGCCAGCGGGCGCGACTCCATCAGATTGGTGACAATTGTGATGTCATCGGCGGCCTGGCGTTTGCAGTCATCAATGGATCGGACACTGTGACCCACCTCTAGCCCGATATCCCACAGGCTGGTGACAAATGCGCTCAGGGCCTCGTTGAATCGTTCTGATTCGGCATCGGGGATCAGAATCATCACATCGATATCCGAGGCGGGATGTAGCTCACCGCGCCCATATCCGCCTACCGCGGTAAGACAGGCATCTCCGGCGTACTCCTCAAGACAGACTCCCCATAACCGAGTGATGATGTGATCAACAACCTGAGCGCGGAGGGGAACCAGCTCAGAGGCGGGTGCCCCATCCCGAAAGCGCGCGGCCAGTGTTTCATCGGCATCAGCAAGCGCAGCACGAAGTACTACCGGAGCGCTCTGACAATCACGCAGGTCCGTATCGACTGCGGCGATATCAATCAGTAACCGATCCACCTCAGATACGTTCAACAGGGGGTGCTCATCGTTAGAATATCAACTCCGGTGTCGGTAACGGCAACGGTGTGCTCCCACTGCGCAGAAAGACTGTGATCACGGGTGACAACCGTCCATTGATCCCCGAGTAAACGGGTTTCCGCTCTTCCGGCATTCACCATCGGTTCGATCGTAAACGTCATGCCTGCCTCAAGGGTGGTGCCTGTACCCGATCTGCCGTAGTGAAGGATTTGCGGATCTTCATGAAATCCGCGCCCGATGCCATGTCCGCAGTATTCGCGAACCACTGAACATCCGCGTGCTTCAACCAAAGATTGTATCGCATATCCGATGTCACCCAGCGTCGTACCGGGCCTGACCACCGCAATACCGGCGTTAAGGGCATCTTTTGCAACCTCTGTAACCCGTTGCGCCTGAACGCCTGGTTTGCCCGCATAAAACATGCGGGAGGTATCGCCATGCCAGCCCTCATAAATCACGGTGATGTCGATATTGACGATGTCCCCGCGCTTGAGTCGCTTTTTGCCCGGTATACCGTGACAGACGACGTGGTTAACCGAAATACAGGTGGCTTTCGGGAAGCCCCGGTAATTCAGCGGCGCCGGTATACAGTCCAGTTCCAGAATATGTTCGTGACACAGGGCGTCCAGTTCTTCGGTACTGACACCGGGTACAACATGCGGTGTAATCCTATCCAAAACGGCCGCAGCCTTGGCGCCTGCGATACGCATTTGTTCAATTTCTTGCGGCGATTTGCGGATAATTGTCATTTCTGGTCCGACGTTGTGGCAGGGAATAATTGTTACTGTAAGCCGCCTATGGTATAAACGGCGCGCCTTTGAGGCAATGAAATATCAATCCACACATGCACCGACACGGTCGGCGGGGTGCCCTAGGGTTGCCGGCTGCGGGTGTATGGAGGCTTAACCCGTACAAGGAGTATTTATCATGGCTAAAGTGACCATGCGTCAGATGTTGGAGGCCGGAGTTCATTTCGGTCACCAGACCCGTTATTGGGATCCAAAGATGGCCCCGTTCATTTTTGGTGAACGCAATAAGATCCATATTGTTAACCTCGAGCAGAGCCTGCCGCTCTATCACGATGCGGTTAATTACATCGGTAAATTGGCCGCTAATGGCGGGCGAGTGATGTTTGTCGGCACCAAGCGTGCCGCGCGCGATGCGGTGGCCGAAGAGGCAACGCGATGCAAGATGCCCTATGTCAACCATCGTTGGCTCGGCGGCATGCTCACCAACTTCCGCACGGTAAAGCGTTCAATTAAGCGATTTAAAGAGCTCCAGGAGCAATCAACTGATGGCACCTTTGAGA
>JAGXLT010000228.1 GCA_018334525.1 Gammaproteobacteria bacterium | reverse complement strand
GGAGAAAGGGATCCTGGATTGCATTGATGGATACGCTGGGTCGGTTGGCGTTATCCCAGGCCCAATACCTTTTATTGGTGCGCGGATGGATACAGGACTTCCTGGAAGGCCGAAAGGCGCAGCGCGCGCGGGAGACAGCTCGTAAAGAAGAAAAACGCCGCGCTCGAAAGCGCAAAGCCCCGGCCATTAAGGCCCCGGCGGCTGAAGCTAAGCCGGGTCCGCGTGCGCGTGAGGAGCAACAAATTAAGCTATTTGACGATGAGCCGCCCTTGCCGGGTGAGCATCCGCCGGTTGGGCTGCTGGATCCGCCACCGGCTGAAAAGCCCGGATACAGCGATGATGCCTTAGAGGCGATGTCGCGGTTGGTTGAACATAAGCTGCGTGACTTCGGCATTGAGGTTGAAGTGGTGGCGGTTCAGCCGGGGCCGGTTATTACCCGGTTCGAGCTTAAACCCGCAGCGGGCATAAAAGTCAGCCAAATCACTAATCTGGCCAAAGATCTTGCGCGTGCCTTATCGGTTACAGCCGTGCGCGTGGTCGAGGTGATACCCGGTAAGTCTGTGGTGGGCCTAGAGATTCCTAATGAACACCGGCAGGTAATTGCGCTGTCTGAAATCATTCGGGCTGAAGCTTTTGAGAAATCCGCTTCACCGCTCACTCTGGCCATCGGCAAGGACATTGGCGGCTACACCCAGGTGGTGGATTTGGCCAAGATGCCGCATTTATTAGTGGCAGGTACCACGGGCTCAGGGAAATCGGTGGGCATTAATGCCATGATTTTGAGCCTGCTTTACAAAAATACCCCTGAGCAAGTGCGTTTGATCATGATTGATCCGAAAATGCTGGAGCTGTCGGTGTATGACGGTATTCCGCATTTGCTGGCCCCGGTGGTTACCGATATGAAAGAGGCATCTAATGCGCTGCGCTGGTGTGTGGCAGAGATGGAACGCCGTTACCGGGTCATGGCAACACTGGGTGTGCGCAATATTGCAGGCGCTAATCGGCGGATTCGTGATGCCGCAGACCAGGGAGAGCCCATTTCGGATCCCAGCGTAAATCCTCAGTTAGTGGATGAGGTGCCCGCGCTTGAGCCCTTGCCTTATGTGGTGGTGGTGATTGATGAGTTTGCCGACATGATGATGATGGTCGGCAAGAAAGTTGAGGAGTTAATCGCCAGACTGGCACAAAAAGCCCGCGCCTCTGGCATTCATTTGATTCTGGCAACCCAGCGGCCATCGGTTGATGTGATTACCGGTCTGATTAAGGCCAACATTCCGACTCGAATGGCGTTTCAGGTGTCCTCACGAGTTGATTCACGCACCATCCTTGATCAAATGGGGGCAGAGTCGCTGCTAGGCCACGGCGATATGCTGTACATGGGGCCTGGCGGGCGCGGTTTGCCGGAGCGAGTGCATGGCGCATTTGTTTCTGATGCTGAAGTTCACCGTGTGGCGGAGCATCTGAAACGCAGCGGCACGCCTGAATATGTGGAAGGTGTGCTCGAAGGCGGCGCTGGTAACGATCCTGCTAACTTAAGCTTATTACCCGGTGAAAAAGGGGATACCAGCGGAGAGTCAGACCCCCTGTATGACGAGGCGGTCCAGATAGTGACTGAAACCCGTAAAGCTTCTATTTCGGGCGTTCAGCGGCGTTTGAGAATTGGCTACAACCGGGCTGCGCGTTTAATTGAAGATATGGAAGCCGCGGGCGTGGTGGGCGCATTGCAGTCTAACGGAACGCGTGAGGTGCTTGCACCGCCGCCGCCACGGGATTAATTCACCATGTCATCTCGTTTGTCTCTTTGTATTTTATGGCTTGCGCTGTTGTTGTTTGCCGCGGTAGCGCAAGCCGATGCAATGGATGAGCTTGAGCGCTACTTCTCAGAGGTAAACACCCTGTCAGGGCGGTTTATTCAGGAAACCACAAACTCAACGGGTGCCGTGGTAGAGAGGGCAGAGGGTGAGTTTTCGATTGCTCGGCCTGAGCGTTTTGTTTGGGATTACTCGTTACCATATGAGCAGACAATCGTTGCCGATGGTCAGCAGCTGTGGGTGTATGACGTAGACCTTGATCAGGTCGTGGTGCGTTCGCTTGGCGAGGCGCTCGGTGTGGGCGCGGCGCAGCTGCTGAGTGGTGATATTGATACGCTGACTGCCAATTTCGATATTCAAATTGGCGATGATAATGATTTGTTACTCAAACCAACCGATCCGGCCTGGGCGTTTCAGCAAATTCGTTTGCGATTCACTCAGGGCATTCCTCAGCGAATGGAGATTGCTGATGGCATGGATCAGACCGTGATAGTTGAGTTTGAAGATGTAACGGTTAACCCCTCGATTCCTGATGATCGTTTTGAGTTTGTTGTGCCGGACGGCGTTGATGTTATTGAGGGATCTTAATGCAGAATACTCAAAGGTGGATTGATGCTTGATCAAAAACTTCTTCGTCAGGACCCAGAGGCAGTGCGGGATGCATTGGCGCGACGAGGACACGTATTTGATGCAGAGGCTTTTAGCGCGTTAGAGGCGCAACGCCGAGAACTGCAATCGCAGACTGAAGCGTTGCAGCACTCGCGGAATGCCCATTCCAAGGCGATTGGTCAGGCGAAGCAGGCCGGCGAGTCTGTGCAGCCGTTGCTTGATGAAATGGCACAGGTCGGTCAGCAGCTCAA
>JAGXLT010000227.1 GCA_018334525.1 Gammaproteobacteria bacterium | reverse complement strand
AAGAGGGATGACACTGTTAGGTGAACGTATTCTGCTGGGGGTTAGCGGTGGCATTGCCGCCTATAAGGCTCCAGATTTAGTCCGCCGGCTGCGCGATGCCGGCGCTGAGGTCCGTGTGGTGTTAACCGACGGCGCGCAGGCGTTTGTCGGGCCGCTGACCTTTCAGGCGGTATCGCATACGCGCGTGCATACGCAGTTGCTCGACCCTGAGGCAGAAGCCGGCATGGGTCATATCGAACTGGCACGCTGGGCCACGCGCATTCTGATCGCACCCGCCAGTGCCAACTGCCTGGCAAGACTTGCCCATGGCTTTGCTGACGATTTGCTCAGCACGCTATGCCTCGCCACGGAAGCACCTATTATCGTCTGCCCGGCCATGAATCATATTATGTGGCAGGCACCCGCCACCCGAGAAAACCTTCAGCACCTCGAACGCCGTGGTGTTCGTGTTTTGGGGCCCATAGACGGGCCATTAGCCGAGGGTGAATCAGGGCCAGGGCGACTGATGGAGCCGCTGGATATTGTGCAGGCGCTCAGCATCAACACAGCCGGTGCGCTCTCGGGCAAAACGATACTCATCACCGCAGGTCCCACGCATGAGCCGATTGATCCGGTGCGTTTTATCGGCAATCGCAGTAGTGGGCGCATGGGCTATGCCATCGCCGCTGCCGCGGCACAGCAAGGTGCGCAGGCCACTTTAATCAGCGGGCCAAGCGCCCTGCCAACGCCCCATGGCGTTGAGCGAATTGATGTTTGCACCGCACTCGACATGCATGCAGCCGTGATGCAGCGCATTGAAGGCCAGACGATTTTTATTGCGGCCGCCGCCGTTGCTGACTATCGCATCGCCACCCCAGCCGCGCAGAAAATAAAAAAATCAGCGGCACAGACATCGCTGACTCTTACCCCCAATCCGGATATTGTTGCCGACGTGGCAGCCTTAGCAACTCGGCCTTATACCGTGGGTTTTGCGGCAGAAACCGAATCGGTTATTGAAAATGCGCAGACCAAACGCGAGCGTAAAGGGCTGGATATGATTGCGGCCAATCAGGTTGGCCCGGGGCTAGGCTTCGATACGGAAGATAATTGTCTGCATATCCTTACAAAAAACGCCGAACATACGCTGGGGCCCGCGCCTAAGCCAAGCCTTGCCAACGAACTTCTTTTACTGATTGCAGATGCATTAAATGAAAACCATTGAAATAAAAATTCTTGATGAACGACTGGGTAACCAGTTCCCGTTTCCGGACTATGCAACAGCAGGATCTGCCGGCATTGACTTAAGAGCCTGCCTGGATTCGCCACTGGATTTATTGCCCGGGCAGACAGAGCTTATCCCCGCCGGCATTGCTGTGCATATTGCCGATGAGGAACATGCCGCTGTGATCCTGCCACGCTCCGGGCTTGGCCATAAGCACGGCATCGTGCTGGGCAATCTGGTGGGCTTGATTGACTCTGACTATCAGGGCCAAATCTTTATCTCGTGCTGGAACCGCAGCGAAACGGCTTTCACCATCGAACCGGGTGAGCGTATTGCCCAGCTGGTGTTTTTACCGATCAGCCGGCCTCAATTTAACGTGGTAGCCGCGTTTGAGCAAAGTACCCGTGGCGAGGGCGGCTTCGGGCATACAGGAAGACAGTAAACAAAGAATAAACAAAGGACAGGCACTTTGACTGTTATCGATGAAACCATCCTTCGCGCCTACGACATTCGCGGCATTGTCGATCAGGATTTAACCGAAACCACCGTTCAAGCGCTTGGGCATGCCATTGGCAGCGTTGCCGCGCTTCACCAGCAGGATCGTGTTGTTGTTGGTTATGACGGGCGGGCCTCAAGCCCTCGGCTGGCCGCGGCGCTGCGCGCTGGTCTAATGGCCGCCGGGCGCACCGTTATCGATATTGGCGAAGTGCCCACCCCACTGGTGTACTTTGCTACTTATCACCTGAACACCGGCGCAGGCATTGCCATTACCGGCAGTCATAATCCGCCTGATTACAACGGCCTTAAAACGGTCATTAATCATGGCCCGTTTTGGGGCGATGCCATTAAAGACTTAAGCCGCCGGCTTCGCGAAGATGAGCTGGTTTACGGTGAGGGCAGCACCGAAACCGTGGATATCCGCCCGGCCTACCAGGAAAAGATCCAGCAAGGTATTACGCTCACACGCCCCCTAAAGGTCGTGGTCGACTGTGGCAACGGTGTGCCCGGCGGATTAGCGCCTGGAGTTTTACAATCGCTGGGTGCCGAGGTGATTCCGCTGTATTGCGAGGTGGATGGACAATTTCCCAATCATCATCCAGACCCAAGTCTGCCTGAGAATCTGGAAGATCTAATTGCCACAGTGAAAGCGCAGGCTGCCGATGTGGGCATTGCTTTTGATGGCGATGGTGATCGGTTAGGTGTGGTCGATGAGCAGGGGCACATCATTTGGGCGGATCGGCAGATGATGCTGTACGCGCGCGAGGTGCTGCGTGAGCGCCCGGGCGAGCCCGTCATTTTTGATGTCAAATGCAGTGGTGCACTGGCATCAGTGATTGAGCAGGCCGGCGGGCAGCCTTTAATGTGGAAAACCGGCCATTCGCTGATTAAAGAGAAGCTGCACGAAACCAACGCCCCTCTGGCCGGCGAGATGAGCGGGCATTTATTTTTTAACGATCGCTGGTACGGCTTTGATGATGCCC
>JAGXLT010000226.1 GCA_018334525.1 Gammaproteobacteria bacterium | reverse complement strand
CGGGCGGGGCAACCCGTTTCGGTGCTTACAGCGGCAGCCATTTGGGGGCAAACCGGTACGCCGGGTCAGCATGCTTTTTTTCAGGCGCTTCATCAGGGTAACGAAGTGATGCCGGTGGATTTTATCGGTGTTGCCACACCGGTGGCGGGTGATCGTGGTGAGCCGCTTGAGCTGGCGGCCAACTTATTTGCCCAAAGCCAGGCGCTGATGCAGGGGAATGCGGCCGACCCGGATCGTCCGGCATTGCACTGCCCCGGAAACCGACCCAGCAATACACTGCTATTGCACCGGCTTGATCCGGCTGCCCTTGGCGCCCTTATTGCTTTGTATGAGCATCGTACTTTTGTAGAGGCGGTGATCTGGGGTATTAACCCCTTTGATCAATACGGCGTGGAGTTGGGTAAACGCCTTGCTCGTGACCTTCGCC
This sequence comes from Gammaproteobacteria bacterium, assembly GCA_018334525.1. Taxonomy (GTDB): domain Bacteria; phylum Pseudomonadota; class Gammaproteobacteria; order Nitrococcales; family Nitrococcaceae; genus Spiribacter. Next base: position 2,282 of record JAGXLT010000226.1, on the reverse strand, counting down.
CGTTACTCAGTGGCGGTGAGCCGACCCCGGAATTAGATGGCTCAACGGGTGGTTTGATTCGCCAGTTTCTGGCCTGGCGGCACGGCTGAAAGCTGTCCTAACGCCCAGATAACATGTTCATGAACCAGTTCGGATGGATGCTCCAGGCGATTCTGTAAGGCGTCGATCGCCTCTTTATCAGCGGGCCCGTTACCTAACGCGACAGCCAGATTACGCAACCAGCGTTCATGACCCAGGCGGCGGATAGCTGAGCCCTCGGTTTTGCGCAGAAACTCCGCTTCACTCCAATTAAACAGCGATACGAGTGAGGCATGCCCCAGCCCGTGCCGCGGGTGGAAATCCTGCTCATCGGTGGGTTTGGCGTAACGGTTCCACGGGCACACCATCTGACAGTCATCACAGCCGAACACCCGATTGCCAATGGCAGGACGTAACGCCTCAGGAATGCTGCCCTGGTGCTCAATCGTCAGATACGAGATACAGCGCCGGGCGTCCAGTTGTTTGGGGCCGGTAATCGCGCCGGTTGGGCAGCAGTCAATGCAGGCACGACAACTGCCACAAAGATCCTCAGGCGGGGCATCCGCAGGCAGCGGCAAATCGGTGAGCAGTTCGCCTAAGAAAAAATAGGACCCGACGTCTCGATCCAGTAATAGCGTGTTCTTGCCAATCCATCCCAGGCCGGCATCACGACCGAGGGCTTTCTCGAGGATCGGGCCACTGTCTACAAACACCCGGTAGCCAAACGGCCCGGCGGCCGCCTGTATTTTATCGGCTAGCTGCTGGAGCCGCCGGCGCATGAGTTTGTGATAATCCCGCCCTAGCGCATAGCGTGCAATAAAGGCGCGACGTTTATCGTTAAGCACCGCTTCGGTGGGTTCCAGCCCTGCCGGTAGGTAATTCATGCGAGCGCTAATAATGCGCACGGTGCCTGGCACCAATTGCTGCGGGCGGGCACGCTTGCGCCCATGGCGAGGCATCCATGCCATGGTTCCATGGCGGCCGTCCTGCAGCCAGCGCAATAAATGTGCCTCATCAGCAGCAAGCTCCGGCTTGGCAATGCCGATCGAATCAAAGCCAAGGGACTGGCCCCACTGCTTTAAATCAGAGGTAATTCGCGATAAATCCATTAGGCTCGATATACTATGCGGATGTTGCAAGATTGTCTTCCAGTGTATACCCCCGCACAGGTGCAAGCCCTGGATCGTTGTGCCATTGAGCAATTTGATATTCCCGGGCGCGTGCTAATGGCTCGTGCGGGTCGCGCGGCTTGGCAGAGCCTGCATGAGCGAATGCCGCAGTGCCGGCATCTAATGGTGCTATGTGGTGGCGGTAATAATGGGGGCGACGGCTATGTAATTGCTCGGCTGGCAGCAGATGCGGGTTTGCAAGTCACGCTCTGCCCGCTGAGCCTGGTAGAGCAGCTTAAAGGCGATGCCGCAGCAGCGGCGGCCGATGCCTTAGCTGTGGTTGAGCCAGTGGATTTTTCGGCTGAGCAGCTCGCGCAGGCCGATGTGGTGGTTGATGCGTTGTTTGGCACGGGGCTGGATCGCCCAGTCACAGGCCACTGGGCAGACGTGATTGACGCTGTCAATAAGGCAGCCAAACCGGTGTTTGCGATTGATGTACCGTCTGGACTGAGCGCACGCACCGGCCAGGTGCTTGGCTGCGCCCTGCGCGCGCGGTGGACCATCAGCTTTATTGGCCGTAAGCAGGGGCTGTATACCGCTCAGGCGCCGGATTATGTCGGCACGCTGTTATTTGATGATTTAGATGTGCCTGCTGGCGTTTTTGATCAGACGCCTGTTGCAAAGGGCGTCCTGCAAAGCGATCAGTTAGCGGATTTATTGCCGCAACGCTCACGCAGCGCGCACAAGGGCTATTTTGGTCATGTTCTGGTGGTGGGTGGTGATGATGGTATGGGCGGAGCCGTACGCATTGCGGGTGAAGCCGCGGCTCGAACCGGGGCCGGGTTGGTCAGTATCGCCACCCGCGCAGCGCATGTCGCGCCCGTGCTTGCTGCTCGGCCGGAGCTGATGGTGCGCGGTATTGATGCAGCGGATGAGGTGTTATCGCTCTGTTCGCGGGCCAATGTCGTGGCCATCGGGCCGGGCCTTGGGCAGCAGCCGTGGGGGCAGGCCCTGTTTAATGCGGTTATCGATAACCCTGAGAGCAGGGCGGCGTTAGTAGTTGATGCGGATGGTTTGAACCTGTTGGCGGCCGCGCCACGGCAGTCTGAAAACTGGGTGCTCACGCCCCATCCCGGCGAAGCCGCGCGATCTTTT
>JAGXLT010000225.1 GCA_018334525.1 Gammaproteobacteria bacterium | reverse complement strand
GGCAGCGGCTCTTCAATGACGTCGCCCACATTCAAGCTGGAATCGTTAGCCTGTGCCGTGGTAACCGGAATTTGCTGTTCCGGAAATTCAATTTCCTCATCATCATCAACCACAAACCACTGACGTGCGGTTTCATACTCACCGGTTTTACGATCAACCGACACGCGCGCTTTAATTTCCTCGTCATGGCGCTTTTCTGTTGCCGAGGCCAGTGCCGCCTCAATGGCTTCAAAAATAACCTCTTGCTCAACGCCTTTTTCATTGGCGATTGCATCCACAACCAACAGAATTTCTTTGCTCATCGTCCTTCCATTCTCCCGATGGCCCAAGTTAACTCAGGGCTCGAGCTCTACAAACGCTCGATCAATATCTGTAAGGGCAACAGCAACCTGCTCCCCCGCTTCTTCAATAATCACTGTGTCACCTTGCAACCCGACCAGCCGACCCTGCAGCTTACGCCGCCCGTCAACCAGGCCACGCAGACGAATTCGAGCCTGCTCACCTGCAAAGCGCTCAAAATCCGACCATTCAAAAACCGGGCGATCTAAACCCGGTGAAGAAACCTCTAACGTGTACTCACCGGGAATCGGATCTTCTACGTCGAGGACACCGCTAACCTGATGGCTGACTCGTGCGCAGTCATCTACCTCAACACCCTCCGGGCGATCAATATAGATTCGCAAAAGCCCCTGCCGTCGGGCGGGATGGTACTCCGCTCCAACAAATTCATATCCCAACCCTTCAACAATCGGGCGGATAAGATTAAGTACGCGATCTGGCGCTCTCATTCATCCTGCTTCCAGCTACCGCCGGAACAAAAAATGGGCCCGAGGCCCATTTATTTCTACACGTATGACCCGTCGACGGTCAGCCGCAAAAAAAAAGGCCGTCGAACGGCCTTCCCCATGATGCCTATTTGGTAGCGGGGGCAGGATTTGAACCTGCGACCTTCGGGTTATGAGCCCGACGAGCTACCGGACTGCTCCACCCCGCAACCGACTTCAACAAGCATAGGGATGCGCGCAGGTTTTTTCAAGGGGCACGTTTATTGTGTCGTTTCTGCAGACGGCGTCGCAAATCATGATGGTAAATAAACCCGGGCAAGGAGAAAACGGCAAAAAGACAAAGCGCGATTACCCAGAATTCCCATCCCTGAGGCTGCAGCTGGCCCTGACTACGATATTCAAGACCGGCACCCGCCAAGCCGACCAGAGCGAAGAGCGCAAACCACTCACCCAAACGAATCCATTCTGACTTTTTACCGGAGGCCGGCTCCCAGATCAGCCCGATTCTTTCGGTCGACCAGGGCAGATTTGCCGCAATTAGTGCCGCCAGCATTAACAGCACAATAGCAACGGGCTGGCTCATCCTCGGTTAAAGACCCAATGCCGCGCGGCATGCTGCAATCAGCGCGCCGGGGAAAACGCCCAAAAGTAACACGACGCCACCGGTGCCAATCATAGCAACGCGCGTGCCAAGTGCTGCCTCAATTGGCATAGGATCCTCCACCCGCTCGAAGTAAACGCTCTTTAGCACTCGCAGGTAATAAAAGGCCCCAATCACGGCAAAAACAACCGCCAGCACTGCAAGCCATACCAGGCCAGCATCCACTAATGCCTGCAACACCATCCATTTGGCGTAAAACCCGACGGTTCCGGGAATCCCGGTCATTGAGAACATTAATAAAAGCATGACCAACGCAAAGCCGCTATGCCGGTCGTTCAAACCGCGCATATCATCAATCATTTCTGCTTCGAAACCCCGTCGCGAAAGCAAAATGATCATGCCAAAGCCACCCGCTGACATAATTCCATAACTAATGGCATAGAATAACGCTGCGGCATAACCTTCATCGGTGCCGGCGATTAAGCCCAAAAACAAAAACCCGATATGCGAAATTGTCGAATAGGCAAACATCCGCTTCAGGTTCGTTTGCATTAACGCGAACAGATTGCCCACAGCGAGTGAACCGACCGCAAGGATGATCGCCATGAGTTGCCATTGCGCATGCAGCTCGCCAAGCCCTTCCACCAGCAGCCGCATAAAGAGCGCAAGCGCTGCAATTTTCGGTGCACTGCCTAAAAAGGCGCTCACGGCAGTGGGTGCGCCCTGATAGACATCGGGCACCCACATATGAAAAGGCACCGCACCAAATTTAAACGCCACGCCGACTAACGCAAACGTCATTCCAAACGCTAAAAGCAAGCTGTTCTGCCCACTGGAGGCGCCAGCCGCAATTTCGGTAATGATCAGGCTGCCCGAGGCTCCATAAATCATGGACATGCCGTAGAGCAGCATGCCGGAAGACAGCGCGCCCAGCACAAAGTATTTCATCGCTGCCTCAGAGCCCACACGGCTATCGCGATCAAACGCCACCATTGCATAAAGGCTCAGCGAGAGTAGCTCCAGGCCCATATAGAGAACCAGCATGCTGGCCGCGGAGGCCATGACAAACATTCCCAGCAAGGCAATAAGCGCAAGCAGGAAAAACTCGCCTTTCAATAAATTCCGCTGCAACAGATAATCGCGGCTGTAACCGACAGTCAAAGCCGCCAAAGCCGCCATTGATGCTTTTAATAAGCCTGCCAGGTTGTCTGAGATATACATCCCATTAAACGTATGCTGAACACCTTCTCCCCAATGCGTTGAGAGCGCCAGCCAAATCGCCACCACAAACGTAAATTGGGTTAAAAAGAACGCAATACGGCTGTCTTCGCTA
>JAGXLT010000224.1 GCA_018334525.1 Gammaproteobacteria bacterium | reverse complement strand
CATCCGCAACGCCAGATCGGTGCCATCCGTATGTGGAGGCAGCGACGGAAACAGATAAAACGCACCCTGTGGTACATAGCCCGTCAAATGCGGCGTTTCACTCACCAATTGCACAACGCGATCACGGCGACGGCGGTATTCTGCGTTCATCTCATCCACGCAGGCCATATCACCCTGTAGCGCCGCAACGCCGGCCCACTGCGCAGGTGTACTGGCTACAGTAGTCGTAAACATATGGTAACGACGTAATTTTTTAATGGCCCCCTGACTTGAAATCAGCCACCCAATGCGCAGCCCTGCCATGCTAAAAGTTTTCGAAAAACTGGAAATTGACATGACATGATCGAGATCTGAGGTGCAGTTAATCACGCTCGGAAACTCCAGCCCCTCATCCAGGAGAATGTGGTCATACACCTCATCGGCAAAGACATACACACCACGATACGCTGCCTCTTGAACAATCGCTTCGATTGTCTCCCGTGGATACACCGCACCACTCGGGTTGCTCGGTGAATTAAGCACAATGGCAAATGTTCGCATGCCAATCGCGTCGATCACTTCCTGAGGATCAATCTGATGACCGTGCTCCGGGCGAGTCGGAATAATCTTCACCTCACCACCATTCATGCGAATCAGCGGTGCATACAGCAAAAACGTGGGGTCGGTCACAATAAATTGCCGGCCCGGCGCTGCCGTGGCGGTTAGTGCGAGGTACATGGCCTCGGTGGCACCGGTGGTTACCAAAAAGTTATCTTCGGTCAGTTCACGGTCATAACGTTTGCTGTAATAACGAGCAAGCTCGGTCAGCAGCTCCGGTAAACCCGCATCCATGGTGTACCCCGTCAGGCCATCCTGTAGGGCTTTAATATGCGCATCGACGATATGCGGCGGTGTTGGAAAATCCGGCTGACCGATCGAAAGATGGATCACATCATCCAGATCGGCCGCGGTATTAATCATCCGCCGAATGCCCGGCATCGGAATCGCCTGTAAAGACGGACTGAACAGTGGCGCTTCGGCCTGATCGCCCTGATCCATTTCTACCGGGTTCACCATGAACGCCTCTCCTCTATGACAAAACGGTTAAACAACGTGTTCAAACCGCGAAGCTAGACCGCCGTTGTCGCCCGGTCAAGTCTTGTTTTCTGTATAGCCGAGCAGTACCGTCTACCTCATTACGCCGGTACCCGAAGGAAACATTAAAAAATGCCGACTACAGACCCGAAGATTGTTGTACTCACCGCACCGGGCGAGGGCTTACCCGATGGTATGGAAGCCCTGCGGTCAGAGGCGGAAGTGCTAGTAGCAGAAGACGGCGCAACCCTGCGGGATACCATTCCGGGCGCTGCTGTGTTGTGTGTGACCGACTTCCGTACCGACGCGTTGAGCGAGGCCTGGAGCGCAGCCGATAATTTGCAATGGATTCATGCCACGAGTGCCGGGGTTGATGCGCTGCTCATCCCCGCTGTAAGGCAAAGTGATATTCCGGTCACCAATGCTCGCGGGGTCTTTGACCTGTGTATTGCTGAATACGTACTGGGCCAGATCATCAGCTTTTGTAAAGATTTTGCGGGTAATCTGCGCTTGCAACAGGCTCGGGAATGGATGCACCGCGAAACGGAACCTGTCGCCGGGCGCAGTGTACTGGTTGTGGGTGCCGGCTCTATTGGCCGACAAATCGGACGCCTTTGTAACGCCGTCGGCATGGCGGTAGATGGCGTTGGCAGACGCGCCCGCCCGGGCGATGATGAGTTTGGTGCCATTTACGCCCAGGCTGATCTGCTTTCCATTCTGCCCGATTATGATTTTGTGGTGATTGCCGCGCCATTGACTCCACAAACCGAAGGCCTGTTTGGCCCGGCGGAATTTAAAGCAATGCACCCAAGTGCCCGTTTGATCAACATTGGCCGAGGGCCGATTGTGCAGACCACCGCATTGGTGGCGGCGTTAGAAAATGGCGAACTTGACGGGGCGGCGTTGGATGTATTTGAGCAAGAACCCCTGCCGGCGGATCATCCGCTATGGGGTTTTGACAATGTCCATATTTCCGCGCATATGGCTGGCGATTTTTTTGGATGGCGTAAAGCGCTTTCAGAGCAATTTATCACCAATTTCCATCGCTGGCGTGCCGGCGAGCCATTGCATAACGTGGTCGACAAGGCACAGGGATTTATCGGAACGCAGTAACACCGGCTGGCTAGCAGGCCCCACAAAGGGGCCTGCATCGTCGTTAACCCGTGTTGCGCATCGGCTGAACGCCGCTGCCACCACCGGTTTCAATCAGCGCTTCTTCAAACCGATCAACAGCCCAATCGATTTGCTCAGCCGTAACGATCAGCGGTGGAATCCAACGAATCACGTTACCGCCCCAAGGGCCGCAACGAATCATCAGTAAACCGCGATGCTCGCAAGCTTTAAGCATTTTGGCGCCACGGTCGCCATCCGGCTTGCCATGGGCATCCACCAAATGAGTACCGATCATTAGGCCCTTGCCAGAGATGTTTCCAATCTCAGGATATTGCGCCTGCAATGCTTCGAGACGGCTCCAGAGTTGATCACCGCGTGCTTTCGCATTTTCTAAAAGCTTCTCATCACGCATCACATCCAGCGTGGCCAGCCCGGCGGCACAGGCCACCGCGTTGCCCCCATAGGTACCACCCTGAGAGCCCGGTAATGCCTTGGCCATTAACGAAGCCGGCGCTGCCATAAAAGATAGCTGA
>JAGXLT010000223.1 GCA_018334525.1 Gammaproteobacteria bacterium | reverse complement strand
TGAAGACGGCACCATGGCGCGACGTGATGATCTTTTAAGCTTTGCCCGGGCGCATGACATTAAAATCGGGACGGTGGCGGATTTAATCGCCTATCGAGTGCGCAATGAGCGCACGGTCGAGCGGGTCGCGGATTGCGAACTGCCCACCGAATTCGGTCAGTTTCACCTTTATGCGTATCAGGATACGGTGGATGGTGCGCTGCATTTTGCATTGCTGCGCGGTAAGCCCGACCCGGAAAAGCCGGCATTTGTGCGCGTGCAGGTAGAAAATACATTGTCTGATCTTTTTGGCGCAGTGGCACCGGATCAAACCTGGTCACTCAGAGAATCACTGAGTGAAATTTCAGAAAGCCAGGATGAAACCGTGTGTTTAGTGATGCTGCGCCGCGCAACCAACCGCAGCGAAATATTGATGCGAATGCGTGAGTTTCAAACGTTAGCGCAGACAGGACAGGTGGCAGAGGATGCGAATGAGAAAGCGCAGTCTTTGCGGACTTACGGGGTAGGCGCGCAAATTTTGACTGATTTGGGCATTCGTCGGATGCGCGTATTGTCAAATCCGCGCATTATGTACGGATTATCCGGATTTGGTATGGAAGTGGTGGATTACGTACAGTCCGCCTAAGGGAAACATCAACAAGATGGTAGAACAATGAAAATCCTTGAAGGTGATTTTACCGCCACGAATGCACGGGTGGCATTGGTAGCAACGCGATTCAACGACTTTATCGTGGATCGGCTGGTTAGCGGTGCGCGTGATGCGCTGGTGCGCCATGGGGTGGCCGAAGAGGCGCTGACGCTGGTACGCGTGCCGGGCGCTTGGGAGTTACCTGTTGTGGCTGATCGGCTGGCTGCATCCAAAGACTATGACGCCATTGTGGCGCTGGGTTGTGTCATTCGCGGGGGCACGCCGCATTTTGAATATGTGGCGGGTGAGTGCACTAAAGGCCTGGGGCAGGTGGCAACGCAGCACGGCATACCCGTTGCGTTTGGTGTGCTAACCACCGACAGCATTGAGCAGGCCATTGAGCGTGCCGGCACTAAGGCGGGCAATAAGGGTGCGGAGGCAGCGCTTTCAGCGCTTGAGATGATTAGCCTGCTGCGGCATTTGTGAGTAACGCGCCGGGCCAACAAAGGCGTGCGCGGGCGCGACGACGGGTGCTGCAGGCCTTGTATCAATGGCAGCTGACTGAGGGTGATTCACGGGCCATTGAGCAGCAGTTTTTGAATGAATATCGGTTGGGGCGCATCGATTTAGACTATTTCAGCACGCTTTTGCGCGGTATTACCGATGATGTGGTTGCGCTCGATGCGGTTTTTGATCCTTTTTTGGATCGTCCTGCTAAGACGCTAGACCCCATTGAGCTTGCACTGCTTAGGCTGGGCACCTTTGAGCTGATGGAGCGAATAGACGTGCCCTATCGGGTGGTGATTGATCAGGCCGTTGAGCTTGCCCACGGGTTTGGGGCAGAGCAAAGCCATCGGTTTATTAACGGCGTACTGGATAAGGTGGGTAAGTCGCTTCCCTTACGCCAAGCTGAGCTTCGCCATGCAGGGCTGCTCTGAGTTTGATTTAATCGCGCGGTATTTAAGCCATCTTGGCGCTCAGCGAGACGATGTTTTGCAGGGCGTGGGCGATGATGCGGCGATTGTGAACAGCACGGGTGAGCCGCTTGCGCTCGCCTTAGATACCATTGTGCAGGATGTGCACTTTCCGGCTGATTTGCCGGCGCATTCGGTGGGCTGGCGTGCCCTTGCCGTTAATCTTAGTGATCTGGCTGCGATGGGTGCAGTGCCATGCTGGGGGTTGCTTGGTCTGACATTGCCGAGCATGGATGAGGCTTGGGTGGCGCAGTTTGCTGACGGATTACATGCGCTGGCATGCCACCATGATCTGGCCATTATTGGTGGCGATGTCACCCAAGGGCCGCTCACGGTCACAGTTCAGGTAACAGGGCGACTACCCCGTCAGCCGCTGCTACGCAGTGGTGTGCAGCCTGGCGATCATATTTGGGTTTCCGGGCGACTGGGTGAGGCAGCAACGGGGTTGGCCCGCTGGCAAGCGCAGGGCGCTGCGGTTATTGAAGAACCGTTAGTTCAGCGGTTCCTTTATCCAACGCCCCGAGTTTCCTTAGGTTTGGCGCTTCAAGGGCTGGCAACAGCGGCGATCGATATTTCCGATGGCTTGCTGGCTGATGCCGGGCATTTAGCTGAGCGAAGCGGCGTGGCTCTGATGCTGGACCCGGCTAGATTAGACGAGCAGGCGAGCAATTATGTGAGTTATCAAGCCGTTTTGCGGGGTGGGGATGACTATGAGCTTTGCTTTTCTGCGCCGGCGGATGCCGATGCTGCGGTGAAACAGGCAGCGCTGGCGGCAGATACCGAGTTAACCTGCATTGGTCAGGCTCAAGCCGGCGATGGCGTGTGGTTGGGTGGTGAGCGTGTAGACCCGCGTACGGCCGGGTATCAGCACTTTTAAACGCTTCCCGGGGTGGCGATGACCTTTGCGGTGGCTTACCATGGCTTTAGTAAAATGGGTATTAAGCAATAGAGGTGGTATGGAAATCGCTGATTCCTCCGCATTTCGTGTCTCTAATCTTCGCCAGGCCTGTGCGCACTGTGGGCTAAACCAGTTGTGCCTACCCATGGCGTTGAGTGAGGCGGATATGGAGCAGCTGGATGCGATTGTCGAACGGCGCAAGCCACTGAAGCGAGGTCTCCC
>JAGXLT010000222.1 GCA_018334525.1 Gammaproteobacteria bacterium | reverse complement strand
CGGGGCCGTGTACGCCACCAGGGCATAGGGATCAGATGTAAAGCTGGACAACTCAGAGGGAGTCAGCACTCTATCAAAAACGATGGCCGCCGCTGCGTAAATGTCGGCAAGGGTGCCCACGCTGCTGTTGCGATAATTCTTTGACCCGGGTTACCGTGACTGAATGCGACAAATAATCATTAAAATACTGTTAATAGGTCTTCTATTCGGCTGCGGCTCGGTACTAGCTCATTCGGAAAAACGCCAAATGACCCCGGCTGACGGTGCCGAAATGCAGGCCTCACCCCCTGCAATCATTATTGAATTTGACGCATCCATGCGCGTTATCAGCGTGAGTCTTGAGGCTGACAACGGCGCCAACTACGACCTGGCGCCCGAGGCGGGCCGATCACCAAGTGACGTGCTTAATGTGCCCTTGCCTGATCTGCCCGCCGGTAGTTATTCGTTTGAATGGCGTGGCCTGGCAGAGGATGGTCATGCGATGTCGGGCGGGCTTGAGTTTCGTATTAAAGGTGAATAGGTGCTGCATGTAATCGCGATCGGGCTGGGGGCGGCGGGTTACCTGTCAGCTTTGCTTACTGCCGGCCTTGTAATCGGCCTTGGCGTATTTAGCGCGCTACCGCCATCTGAGCGTCGGCGTATGATTCGATGGGTATGGATTGTCGGCCCGATCGCCATTGCTCTTGAGATAAACAAGGTACAGCTTGATGCCGTTTTTCTTGCTGGCGGAGACTGGGCGGCTGCGTTCGATTTTGAATTACTCGGGTTTATTCTTGAAGGCTCGGCGGGACAGTCTCTCGCGGTATTGATCGTTGGCGTTGTCATGGGAGTAATGACCGGGTTTCCCGGTGTTATGCCTCGGTGGGCTGCGGCGTTCGGTGTGGTTCTTGTTGCCGGGAGCTTTGGCTTAACCGGCCATAGCTGGGGCTCGGCAAATCTCTGGCTGAGTGGTTTGGTGGGGCTTCATATTTTGGGTTTGGCGTTTTGGGTCGGTGTTTTCCCGCCGCTGCACCATTTGTGTTTAACCGACCGAATGGCAGCAGCGCGGCTTGCTCACCGGTTTGGTCAAATTGCGGTATGGGTAGTGCCAGCGCTTGCCATTGCCGGGCTGGTAACCCTGCATCAGCTCACCGGTGGAGTGATAGCCGCCTTAACCACGAGATATGGCCAGTTATTTGCGCTTAAAATAGCCATTTTCGCCGCTGTTATGGGGCTGGCTGCTTATCACCGGGTATCACTTACGCCTGCACTTGAGCGGGGTGATGCGCGTGCGGCGATCAAAATGCGTCAATCCCTTCGTGTTGAAGCCGGGCTGATTCTGGCAATCCTGTTAGTCACCTCAACGCTCACGCATTTGACCGGGCCGGGCAGCGGCTAAAACTTTATTAGTCAGCACCTTAAAAGCTGTGTTGCCAGTAAATACTTAATACTTCTGTGCCGGGGTTATCCTCACCCAGTCGTGCGTTCGATAAATGACTAAGCGCGAGGGCTACACGATTCTGGTTGGCAAAAACGTAGGCAATTTCGATTTGTGATCGAAACTCAATGGAAGATCCCAAATCCAAATCACTATCGCCGGGATCATAAAGACCAGCACCAACACTCGGAACGATACGCCACTGCTCGCTAAGCGGATAATCGAATAGCAGCCCCGCACCGGCCCAAAGGGCAGAGTCGGAATTGATCTCAAAACCAGCCCAAGGCTGCAGTTCTTTAAGCACGGACCGGTTGGATCGATATTCAATTTGAAAATCGGTCGCATCAGTGCTGCCATCGATATTATAAATCCCCACGCCAATCGCAAGCAGTTGAGTTGCGCTGGCTTGGAGGGGAGCGATAAAAAGCCCCAAAGCAAGCGATATTATGAGTGTTGATCGGTTTATTTTAGACAAAATGAGCATCACTGAACCGCCTTCGCCACACAGAGTCTAATGTAGGATCATAAATGATAAGACACCTGCGGGGGGGGCTAGATAAATGAATAGTAGGTCTTGGCAACACCGCGGTCAAAAGCGCCCTGAATTTGCCGCAACGCCCGCTGCGGGGCAAGAGTCCGTATGGGATTATCCGCGGCCGCCTGCCTATGTGCGTGATGAGCGAGCGGTGCGCATTCAAGCCGATGGGCAGTTGCTGGCTAAAGCGGATCAGTCTATTCGTGCTTTGGAAACTGGCAGCCCACCGGCATTTTATTTGCCGCCCGATGCGTTTGATCACACGCTGCTGATCCCATCAAGTCGGCGTACTTTTTGCGAATGGAAGGGCGAGGCCAAATACTACGACGTGGTAACACCGCAGCGAACGCTTGAAGCGGCTGTGTGGCGTTACCCCGCGCCTCTCAAAGGCGCGGAGATCATTGCGGGATGGCTCTCCTGCTATCCCGAGCAGCTTGAATGCTTCGTTGGCGATGAAGCCGTGCTGCCGCAGGAGGGTCGATACTACGGCGGCTGGGTGACCTCAGAGCTCGTTGGTCCCTGGAAAGGAGAACCGGGCACAGGGCATTGGTAAGAGCCTCCCTCCGGCCGTTAGCCCGATAGCTGCTCAAAGAGTCTTGCAACCGCCTCGGCACCCGGGTCGTTATGCCCGGCAAGACTGGCTTCAGCCAGGTAGCTGGCTCGCCCGGCGCGAGCGCGAGTGATATGGGCAGTTGCGTCCGCGCCTGAGCGGGCAGCTGCCGCCGCGGCGGTAAAGCCCTGTGGCAGCGTTTCCAGCGCCGGCGCAAGGGCG
>JAGXLT010000221.1 GCA_018334525.1 Gammaproteobacteria bacterium | reverse complement strand
CATTAGGCAGCCTTTTAGTAGGCATTCACGGCCAGCATGCCCATCAGCAGCTTCTTAAACCTGCCATACAGCGCCGTACCCTCGATAACTATGCCGACCATAACCAGGCATTGAATAACGTGGCGACTGTATACGCGCAACTGCAAGCGGTGGTCGTGGAAATCGAGCAACTGGGTGGCGGAGACGACCAGGCAGACCGCAAAGCCCTACTGCGTTATCAACTCGAGGAGCTGGATGCCTGCGCACTCAGCCCCAAGGCCTATGCCGATTTAAACCAGGAACAAAAACGCCTGGCGAGCGCCGGGGAACTCATCGAAAGCTGTCAGCATGTGCTTGAGAGTTTGTACGACAGCGATACCGCCGTGCACGCGATGTTGGCCAGCGCGCAGCGTCAGCTCAGCACGCATGAGGCAAGCGATCCTGCCATCGCCGAAGCGAATGAACTGTTCGCTAACGCAATGGTGCAAACTCAGGAAGGCTGCCAACAACTGCGCCACTTTGCCGATGGGCTGGAAATAGATCCCCAGCGGCTAGCTGAGGTTGATGAAAAACTCAGCCAACTCAGTGACCTGGCGCGTAAACATCAAACCGAACCTGACGCACTGTTGGCAGTGGCTGATCAAATGCGCAGTACTTTAGAGGCGCTGGAATCGGCCGACTCACGGCTCACTGAACTGGCTGAGAAAAAAGCCCAGCTAAGCGCTGAGTACCAAAAGGCCAGTGCCAGTTTGTCCGAATCGCGGCAAACAGCAGCCAAGCGGTTAAGTACGGAGGTTAATACATTGCTTGGTGAATTGGGAATGCCAGGCGCTGCGCTACTCATTCGCGTGGCGTATAACCCAGATTCAGCACCGAGTAAGCATGGGCAAGATGACGTTCACTTTGATGTGCGCACCAATCCGGATCAAACCCCGGGCCCAATTCAGCGCGTTGCCTCTGGCGGTGAGCTTTCTCGTATTGGCCTGGCAATCGAGGTTGCCACCGCGCGCACAGCAGAAATCCCCTGTTTAATCTTTGATGAGGCGGATAGTGGCATTGGCGGTGCAATTGCTGAGGTGGTCGGTACCAAACTACGCCTGCTGGCGCAGCATCATCAGGTAATCTGCATAACCCACCTGGCTCAGGTCGCGGCACAGGGCCATACACAGCTACAAGTCGAAAAGCAGCTCGAGCAGGGGCGCACCCGCACGCTCATGCGCTTACTCGACGAAAAAGAACGCTTAGAAGAAATTGCCAGAATGCTGGGTGGTGTGAAAATTACCCCGGCCACACGGGATCATGCCAAAGAGATGCTTAAACGAGCGGAGTAGCACTGCGCGGTGATTGGGCGCATTCAGGACAACGCCCGTAAACCACCAGCGAATGACCCAGCGCTTCATACCCTGAGACTGCCGCCACATCGGTTAAACGCCGCTCTACGGTACGGTCCTTAAATTCATCGACCCGCCCGCAATCGACACAGACCACGTGGTCATGCTCAATGCCGGAATTCAACTCAAAAACCGCCCGATCACCAATAAAGTGATGGCGTAAAACGATCTCGGCTTCCTGGAACTGGGTCAACACGCGGTAAACCGTTGCCAGCCCTAAATCTTCACCAGCTGCCTGTAAGCGCTGGTAAACCTCTTCTGCGGTAAGGTGCTCCCGCTCTCGCCCCGCCAGCACGCCTAGAATCTTCACACGCGGCAGCGTGACCTTTAAACCGGCCTTACGCAGCGTGTCAGATTCCTGACTGATTTCCCACGGCACGTGTCGTGAGCTTGAAACCTGAGTTACCATGCAGACTCCTGCAGTGACAAACGATAACCAAGACGGCTTTTTTAGAATGATTACAGTATACACCTTCGGCCGAAACCTGGCATTCCTGCTGATTATCATCTTACTTGCCGGCTGTGCGCGCGCCATCGACGGATTGCCCGTTGTTTATCAGCCTGAGTTACGCCAGGGCACGTTATTTACTGAAGAGAACGTCGCCCAGCTCCAGCCGGGAATGACCGAAAGACAGGTCCGCTTTCTACTGGGCCCTGCCACCATTGAAGATCCTTTTATTGCGGATCGCTGGGATTATGTTTATCAACTTGAGCCACGCAGCGCGAAATCAGAGCCGGTTTCAAAACGACTGACGGTGTACTTTGAGGAAGGGTTGTTGGTCGGCGCCGAGGGTGAATATATTGATGCAGGTCACCCGCTTTATCGGTGATCCTTTTCCTGTCGTTGTGCGCGCTCTTTGCGTTGAAGCTTAGGATCAACCAATAGCGGGCGATAAATCTCAACCCGATCGCCATGGTTCAACACGGTCTGCAACGTAGCGAGCTTTGAGAAAATCCCTACCGATTGCGCGCTCAGGTCAATATCCGGGCACTGCTCACAGATGCCTGATTGCTGTATCGCCTGCTCCACCGTGGAACCGTATGGCACGCTTACCGACAACAGATACTGCTGAGCCGGCGTGGCATAGGCCACCTCTACCTCTAGCAACTCAGCGGTTGCCATGCACGACTTCTGCTCGCTGCACAAACGAATCGACCAGCGTACCTGCCACTTGCGTGAAGACTTTGCCAAAGGCCATCGATAACAGACGGTTGGAAAACTCAAACTCCAAATCAACCGATACCCGACAGGCATTTTCGGTAATCGTTTGAAAGCGCCAGAACCCCTCTAACTGCTGAAACGGCCCCTCAATTAGCCGAATTTCAATCATTTTGCCGGGCTGGCGCAAATTGC
>JAGXLT010000220.1 GCA_018334525.1 Gammaproteobacteria bacterium | reverse complement strand
TCAGAAAGCCCGCGAGTTGCCCCGTTAGTGCCGCCTTTAAGGCGATGCACATCCTCGCCCATCACCACGATGCGGTCATCTTTGCTCATCCGCTGGTGTATGACTTCGGCAACCGTATCCACAAACCGCCGCGGCTCCATCGTGCCGGTATAGGCCTCTTGTTCCACGTATCGAGCACCTTTGAACTCAGAAAGATCGCCGCGAATATGCGCATCGCGGAAGTCAGCAGATGGCCAGAGGTGCTCACGTATTACCGGTTTTTCACCGCTGCTGTCGACCAATGCGTCGGTCGCTTCCTGCATGGCATTGCGAGCCGCGGTGTTGAGCGCCTCAATGCCGGCTTCATCGATCATCCCCTGATCGATCATTTGTTGGCCTACGCGTTTGATGGGATCGCGCGCGCGCCAGTCATCCTCTTCTTCACGACTGCGGTATCCAAAGGCACTGCCGGGCAGCGGGCCGTTCTGATGGAAAAACCGATAAACATCCGCCTCAATAATGGTGGGGCCATCGCCGCGGCGCATGAGTGCAACGGCCTCTTCCATTGCCAGATTTACGGCCAGCGGATCCATGCCATCGACTTTCCACGCAGGAATGCCAAAGGCCTGGCCGCGCGAGGAGAGTCGCGGCTCGGCCGTCACTTCGCTAATTTCAGTCGAAACCGCATACTGGTTGTTCTCAATAAAAAAGCACAACGGCAGCTTCCAGGCCGCAGCCAGATTCATGGTCTCGAGGACAGAGCCGATATTGGCCGCACCATCACCAAAATAGGTAACCGCCACGTCTCCTGTACCGGCATGCCGATGCGCCCATGCCGCGCCGGCGGCCATCGGCACGCCGCCGCCCACAATGGCATTTGTGCCAAGTACGCCGGCTTCATCCCAGCGCAAATGCATGGAACCACCGCGGCCGCGACAAAAACCCTGTGCCAGGCCCATGATTTCAGCCAATGTGCGGGTAAGTAATGTTTGAATATCGGAGTTAATCGGGTTGGCCGGATCCATGCCTTCAGGCATCAGGTAATGCAGTGCTTTGCCAAGAAAGTGGTGATGACCACGATGTGAGCCATTAATCTGATCGCTCGCCCGTAACGCCAGAATGGAGCCTACGGCGCCGCCCTCCTGACCAATGCTTGAGTGTGCCGGGCCGTGCACAAGACCTTTGCCGACCAGCTCGAGCACCGCCTCTTCGAAGGCGCGAATAATCTGCATGCTGGTGAGTAGCGTGCCAAGATGCCCGGCGTTTGTGCCTGTCCAGTCTTTGGCTGCGCTTCCAAGCACACACCATGGTGCGAGCGCCTCAAGTCTCTCCTTGCTCGGCATGGATGCCTCCTCCTGCTGCGGTTAATGCCGCTTGTTTTCTATTATCGCGTGACGTGTCAGGTTATCATACAAGTTTTAAAGATCGAATAACCTAGAGGTCAGCCATGTCAAAAGCCGCTTTAACTGCTGTGATTACCGGTGCCGCGGGAGAGATTGGGTTTGCCATTGCGGAGCGCCTGGCCGATGCAGGATATCGACTGGTACTCAGTGATCTTGATTTGCCGCGCTTGGATGCGCTTGCCGCCCAACTGCCTGCCGATTCTGTTCTTGCCACGCAGCGTCATGACGTGGCCTCAATGGACGATGCCCGAGCCTTGGCAAAAACCTGCGCCACTACAAGGACAGGCATTGATTGTGTGGTCTGTTCGGCGGGGTTGTATGAGGACTTGCCGATTGAGGAGATCGGTCCGGAGGCATGGCGGCGCAGTATGGCCGTGAATTTAGATGGCACGTTTTATACCGTGCAGGCCCTGCGGCCTTATTTGAGCGAAGAAAGTTCGGTGGTGAACATTGCCTCGGTGGCCGGGCATCGGGGCAGCGTGGATCATACGCCGTATGCGGCGGCAAAAGGCGGAGTGCTGACACTAACCCGCAGCCTGGCTCAGGAGCTGGCGCCTAAAACGCGGGTTAATGCCGTATCGCCGGGTTTAATCGATACGCGCATGATTAAAGCGCTGGATGCCGATCGTCTGAAAACCATGGTAGCCGCAATGCCGTTGCAACGATTAGGGACTGCCGCGGAGGTGGCTGATGTTGTCGTGTTTCTCGCTGGCCCGGCGGCGGGGTACATTACCGGTGAGACGATTCACGTGAATGGTGGCCATTATTTACACAGCTAACGACGAAGCCTATCCAATCAAACGCGCTGAAGCTTTACCGACTGAAGTCGCTCGGTTACTCAGGGCGTCTATTGCGCAGGGACAATTCCGCCCGGGCGAGCAACTGCCCACACAACAAGCCCTTGGCGATACCTATGGGGTGAGTCGATCAGTGATTCGGGAGGCAGTTTCATTACTAAAATCTGATGGATTGGTGATTTCTCAACAGGGGCGGGGGCAGTTCGTCAACCCGGAAGGCAGTAGCGTCTTTCGCCTTGATGCGGATATTGAAGATACAAACAGTCTACCGGGCCTGTTTGAATTTCTTATTTCGGTTGAATCGCAGGCAGCCGGCTATGCGGCGCGTCGTCGAAGTGCACAACAACTGGCCGAAATCACCCGATGCCTTGATGCACTATCGGCTGCAATTGCCGATAAGCGAGATGGGATTACTGAGGATATGCGTTTCCATCGCGCCATCCTGGCTGCGACGCAAAATGAGTATTTTATTGGCTTTGGTGATTTTCTCGAAGTGCGAGTGCGAAGTTTAATTCGCACCGCCAGAATTAACACCGCTAGACAGGGCG
>JAGXLT010000219.1 GCA_018334525.1 Gammaproteobacteria bacterium | reverse complement strand
GGGAAAAGGCTAGTCCCCACCGAGGATGCGCCATCAGGCCCGGCCTCCCAACAACGGACCCTGCCGGTTTCGCCCATGCCGGCTTCTCTGAAACCGCTCAATACGGCGCTCAGCGGTTATAAGGGCCGCGTCCTGTTAACCGCAGAAACCGCGGGTCGCCGTGAAAGCTGGCTTGAGCACCTTTTAACGGAAGATATCAAGCCCAAACCGGTCAGTAGCTACGCGGAGTTTGCCCGCTCAGAAGCGCCGCTTGCGATCACGGTCGGGCCGCTTGAGTCAGGGTTTTGTCTCGATTCGCCGGCCATGATGATTATCCCGGAAGCGGCCCTATTCGATTTGCCGGTTGAGCAACGCGGCAAACATACCAGTGCGCCTCAGCGAGACCCTGATACGATTATCCGCGACCTGACCGACTTGCACATTGGCTCACCGGTGGTACACGAGCAGCACGGCGTCGGACGATACCGTGGCCTTCAGACTATCAGTGTTGATGGGATTGAAACCGAGTTCCTGCAGCTAGAGTATGCCGGCAACGACAAACTGTACGTACCGGTTGCTTCGTTACATTTGATCGGTCGCTATACGGGTGCTGATGAGGTTGATGCGCCCCTGCATCGACTCGGCAGCGGTCAGTGGGAGAAAGCTCGCAAAAAGGCCGCTGAGAAAGCGCGAGATGTTGCCGCTGAATTACTGGATATTAACGCCCGTCGCGCGTCGCAGCCGGGTATACCTCATCAGGTTCCCGAGGACGAATATGCGCGATTTTCTGCGCAATTTCCGTTTGAAGAGACGCCGGACCAGGCCGTTGCGATACACGCGGTGTTACAGGATATGAAATCCAGCACACCCATGGATCGAGTGGTTTGTGGTGATGTAGGTTTTGGTAAAACTGAAGTTGCCATGCGTGCCGCGTTTGCCGGCGTGCAGTCGGG
The DNA here is from genome assembly GCA_018334525.1 of Gammaproteobacteria bacterium. Classification (GTDB taxonomy): domain Bacteria; phylum Pseudomonadota; class Gammaproteobacteria; order Nitrococcales; family Nitrococcaceae; genus Spiribacter. Next base: position 1,800 of record JAGXLT010000219.1, on the reverse strand, counting down.
TCGACAGGTTGCGGTGCTGGTTCCCACCACGCTTTTGGCTCAACAGCATTATCAGAACTTTGCGGATCGGTTTGCTGACTGGCCGGTACGTATCGAGGCATTATCACGCTTTCGCTCTGCCAAAGAGACCGAACAGGTTATTGAGGCGCTTGAAGACGGAAAGGTCGATATTGTTATTGGCACCCATAAACTGCTGCAGCGCTCCGTAAAGTTTCATGATCTTGGTTTATTAATTATCGATGAGGAACAGCGCTTCGGGGTTCGGCAAAAAGAAAAGCTGAAGGAATTTCGAGCAACGGTGGATGTGCTGACCCTCACCGCGACGCCGATTCCGCGCACCTTAAACATGTCCTTAGCCGGCCTGCGAGATTTATCAATTATCGCAACGCCCCCGGCTCGGCGGCTTGCCGTAAAAACGTTTGTGAACGAGTGGAGCGATGCCACGATTCGTGAAGCCTGTTTGCGTGAGCTCCATCGCGGCGGTCAGGTTTACTTTTTACATAATGATGTACAAAGCATAAATCGCATTGCTGAATCGCTGGCGGAACTCGTGCCGGAAGCGAGAATACGCGTGGCGCATGGACAAATGCGTGAGCGTGAGCTAGAGCGGGTTATGCTCGATTTTTACCATCGACGTTTTAATGTGCTGGTCTGCACGACCATTATTGAAAGTGGCATTGATGTGCCCAGCGCCAACACCATCGTCATTAATCGGGCCGATCGACTGGGCCTTGCGCAGTTACATCAGCTGCGTGGTCGGGTGGGTCGCTCTCATCATCGCGCCTATGCGTATCTGATGGCCCCATCGAAGCGTAATCTAACGCCGGATGCTGCCAAACGCCTTGAAGCCATTGCGTCGCTGGAAGATCTAGGGATCGGTTTCGCTCTGGCCAGTCATGATCTGGAGATACGCGGGGCCGGTGAGCTGCTGGGAGAAGGCCAGAGCGGGCAGATTCATGAGGTAGGATTCACGCTATACAACGATCTGCTGGAACGCGCGGTCAAGGCCCTTAAATCAGGCAAGCAGCCTGAGCTTGAAATACCGCTTTCCGCGGGCACCGAAATCGATTTGCACATTCCAGCACTACTGCCAACCGATTACTTACCGGATGTTCATACCCGGTTAACGCTCTATAAACGTATTGCCAGTGCTGAGACGGCTGATGCGCTGCGTGAGCTGCAAATTGAAATGATTGATCGATTCGGCCTTTTGCCGCCCGCAGCAAAGAATTTAATGGTCAAAGCGCAGCTGCGACAAAAAGCAAAGGGGCTGGGTATTGAACGAATCGAAGCGGGCCCCGGCGGCGGCGTCATCACCTTTGGCAAGGCCGCCACCCTAAATGTCGGGGCCCTGATTCAACTGGTACAGGAAAATCCCGCCGTGTATCGTTTAGAAGGTCAGGAGCGGTTGCGGTTTCACACAGAGACCGAAACGCCGGAGCAACGCATTGAGGTGGTTACGACGATGCTGAATGCTATATCACTACCGCAGGCGGCTTGAGCGTGAAACGAGCGATTCTGGCTTTACTGCTATTAATGGCGACAACCGCGTCTGTAGAGACTCGGTATCAAATAGAGCTGATTCTTTTTACCCAGCCACCGTTACCCGATGCGCAAGGGGAGTTGCCGCTGCAATCATCGCCCCCTGTCCCTACGGATATCGCATGGCCGCTAAGAGCCCCTGGTACACTGGGCGTTGGCCCTGAGGCGCGCCCTGCAGACGAGCATCGTTTGCGCGGCGTGGCTAATCGCTTGAGGAATCAGCCCGGGTATCAAGTAATCTGGCATGAGGCCTGGCAG
>JAGXLT010000218.1 GCA_018334525.1 Gammaproteobacteria bacterium | reverse complement strand
CCCTATCTCATGGGGGCCTCTCCTGCCATTTGTAAATCATTTACCGGCGGCCAGGACCTGGGGTTTGAGTCCTTCTCGAAGCATACGTATTACACACCGTATGCAACGTCTTTGCGGATGAGTGATATTGGCTACAAAAACAATGCTCAGGCGGCTTTAAATATCAGCTATAACAATCTGGACGCCTATGTGGATACACTCCGCACGGCCATTAATACGCCCGACCCGGAATACGCGCGAATTGGGACATATGTTGAGGGCGAATGGCGACAGCTGAATACCAATATTTTGCAGATCGAGAATGAGTACTACAGCTTTGTCCGGCCCAAAGCCATCGCCAAAAGCGGAGAACAACCGACCATTGCGCTCAACCGGGCTGGGGTTGAGTACGTTGAAATCCGAGCTTTGGATTTAAACCCTTTTGAGCCGATTGGCGTCAATGCCCAGCAACTGGAGTTTCTGGAAGTTTTGTTGCTTCTTTGTTTACTGGAAGACAGCCCGCCAATCGATTCCGCGGAGCAGAGTCATATCAATGCCAACCAGGGCCTGGTAGCACGCAATGGCCGCGATCCAAATCTGACGCTCTACCGTGGTGATGGTAATCGGGTGCGCTTGAGGGATTGGGCCGCAGAGCTATTGGATGCGATGAATGGTCCTGCAGAGCTCTTAGATGAAGTGCATGGTGACGCGCGCTATCGTCACACACTGACAGCTTTCCGCGAACGGGTAAGTCATCCTGAACTGACACCGGCGGCACAAATTCTTGGAGAGATGCGCGCCAACAAAGAAGAATTTGTTGAATTTGGCAAACGCCTGTCAAACCGGCATGCCGATAACCTGCGGCATCATGCACTCAAAAGCCAGGATTTCGCGGCAATGACCGTGGAGGCTCAAGAATCCATTGCTGAGCAGCATTCCCTCGAGGCAATGGATGCCCCGTCTTTTGAAACTTATCTTCAAAACTACTTTGCCCAGAAACCGACCGCCGGTAGTTGATCCCTAACTGCCTAAACGGTTGACTGAATGGCATGGTGTTATTCAGTCTTTCTCTTGTTGCGAGCGGTCTTGCTTTTTTGGCGGGCTGGTTTTTCCTGGCGGAAGCCGGCCAGCAATATCACCAGCGCGTTGGCGGCAGAGTCAGTGAGGATTTACGCACCCAGTTTGTTAGCGCAAGCCAGATTCAATTAACGCTAACAGGCGTCATCCCATCCCTGTTGCTTTTAGCAACCCCGCTTTTTGGCATGCCCTGGCCATTGGCGGTTATCTTTTCGATAGCAGCCCTGAGCATCCCTGCGATCGGCGCCAAACGTCTTCGGAAGCGGCGGCATAAGCAGTTCATTGCTCAACTGCCGGATGCGCTACTGGCTCTTGCCTCTTCTTTGCGCGCCGGAGCCAATCTCTCTCAGGCCATGATGTTAACGGGCCAACGCCAGCCTGACCCGTTAGGCCAGGAATTTGCCCTGGTGCAGGGGCGGCAACGACTGGGCGATGACCTCAAAACCGCCCTGGAGGGTCTCTGTGAACGGTTTCCTTCCGCTGAACTGCGATTGTTTCGCGATGCGCTGGTGATCTCTCATCAGGTCGGCGGTGATCTGGCCGGAACGCTTGAGACCGTCTCCAGTACTTTGCGGGAGCGTGCGCAGATAGAAGAAAAAGTCCAGGCATTGACCGCGATGGGGCGATTACAAGGCAAAGTGATGTGCCTACTTCCCGTCGCTATTGGCGGCATGCTTTATCTGCAACAGCCCGAGGTTATGCAGCGGCTTTTCACTGAACCGCTGGGCTGGGCCGTACTAGGAGTGGTTACTGTCATGATGACAATAGCCATTTTAATGATCCGCAAAATGGTCAATATTGATGTTTGAGTGGACCTTTGGCATAACCCTGGCGCTGCTCGTCGGTGCCGCTGCAGATTTGCTGCGTCCTGCGCATTGGAGGGTTCATGAACGCTGGCGCGACCCTGCACCCTGGCTGATTCGTTGGTTACTGCCGCTAGCACGCAAAACGCAATGGTGTATGCCACTCTCACAAGGGCGCTCGTCGGCAATTACGACAGCCCTGAACAAAGCTGGACTGGGCTACACCCTTTTGCCACGCGAATACATGGCCTTGCGCTTAGTCATGGGCTTAACCGCCGGGGTAATTGGATTTCTCATTTTTCCCGGTGAAGCGATGTTAACCGGAATAATCGGCGCTGTGCTTGGATGGGGCTACCCGGCAATCTGGCTTACCGATCAGACTCGACAACGTCAAAAGTTGATTGAACGCGAATTTCCTTCCTTATTGGATTTGCTGTCACTCAGCGTTCGAGCAGGGCTGAGTTTTAATGCGGCATTAACCCAATGCACACGGCGCATGGAACCGGGGCCACTGCAAATAGAATCTCAACGCCTCATCCGCGAGCTCAGAACAGGAACACCACGTGACCTCGCATTAGAACATTTAGCAGAACGGGTCGATTTAGCCGCCATGAACAATTTCGTGGCAGCCGTCCTACAGGCCGAGGCAACTGGCGGTTCTATCAGCCATATCCTGGATGATCAGGCTATCCAGCGTCGGCGCGAGCGTTTTATGCGCGCAGAAAAGGCAGCAAACGAAGCGCCGGTGCGCATGCTCTTACCGCTTGTTGCACTGCTTTTTCCTATCACCTTTCTCATTATCGGCTTTCCTATTGCGATGCAGTTTATGGATAGCGGGATCGGCACCAATTTATGAAATCTCCATTCAAAATCTTTTTAGGAATAGCTCTCCT
>JAGXLT010000217.1 GCA_018334525.1 Gammaproteobacteria bacterium | reverse complement strand
TGCTGTGCAATATTCGCGGTAATAATCAGCGGATCGGCATCAATCAGGCGCGCGACCGGATCGCCAACGCTGACGTAATCACCCACGCTAACCGGCAGCGTTTCTAAATATCCATCAATCGGGGCACGAATTTGCGTATGCCGAATCTGCTCTTCGATGGAATCAAGCTGAGCACGGGCGGCGGCCAGCTCGGCGCGGGCCTGAGCCACCGCAATTTCTGACTGAAAACCCTCGTCACCAAGGCGCTCGGCCGCTAAGAAATCGGCTTCGCGCTGCATGACACGTGCCTCTGCCTCGGTTTGCAGTGAGGCGCGATTACCCATCGCGATCTCTACTAACAACTCATCCGTAGTCACCTCATCACCCTCAGCACCCTGCACTGCAGTGACCCGGCCGGCAACCTCGGCACGTAGTTGAATGTCTGCCTCAGCCTCAGTTTGCCCTTGCACTTCAAGCTCGCGAGATACCTGCTCGCTAACCAACTCTTGCACCTGAACACTCATCGGCTCTGCGCGTGCCTGATCCGCGGTATCGTCTGGTTCTTGATCTTGACCAAACAGTCCCGTAAACATCCAAACGCTTAGCAAAAGCAATAAAGACGCGGCCAGCAAATACGATTTTAGATTCATCACTCAGCCTTTAGCTGGTGCCCAAATTTGGCAGCCTTAGTTTCTAAGTAAGCATGGTTATGCGGATTGCGCCCGGCCAAAATGGGCAGCCGGGCGAGTACCTGCAAACCGGCTCTCTCAAGGCCAGCCACTTTTTCCGGATTATTCGTTAATAACCGAAAACTTAAAACGCCTAAGATGCGCAGCATATCAGCGGCGACACCATAATCCCGAGCATCCGGCGCAAAGCCCAATGCCTCGTTTGCTTCGACCGTATCAGCCCCTTCACGATCCTGCAGCCCGTAGGCGCGAATCTTATTTAACAGCCCAATGCCACGGCCTTCCTGTCGAAGATAGACGATGACACCCGTACCCGCTTCACCAATTCGCTGCATTGCCGCTTCTAACTGTGGGCCGCAGTCGCAACGCTGACTAAACAGGGCATCACCCGTCAGACACTCTGAGTGCACCCGCACCAGGGGAGATTCAGCCAGCTCAGGTTGGCCCATCACCAACGCCACATGCTCTTTATCGGGCGCTTCAGAAAAACCATAAATGGTGAATTCGCCCCAGGCGGTTGGCAGCCGCGCATTACCCGTTAATTTGACACTCGACATAATAGTTAAAAGGGTATCACGCCCCCCGGTTATGCGGTGCATCAAAATCCAGGATGGGGCCTGCCGGAATCACGCCTGTCGGGTTAATCATGGGGTGGCTGGTGTAGTAATGCCGCTTGATATGATCAATGCTTACCGTGTTGGCAATTTTTGGCTGCTGATAGAGCTCACGCAAATAACCCGATAACTGCGGATAATCGGCAATGCGGCGCAGGTTGCATTTAAAATGCCCTACATACACGGCATCAAAACGAATCAGGGTGGTAAATAATCGCCAATCTGCCTCGGTAATCACATCGCCCACCAAGTATCGACGGGTACTTAGCCGATCTTCCAGCCAGTCCAGGCTCTCAAATAACGCCTTAACCTCAGTTTCGTAGGCCGCTTGAGAGGTGGCAAAACCGGATTTATACACACCGTTATTGACCGTGTCATAAATACGCGCATTCAGCGCATCGATGGTTTCGGCATGCTCTGCGGGGTATAGATTGAGCGCATGATTAACCCCGGGCAGATCATCAAATGCCTGATTCAGCAGCCGTAACAAATCAGCCGACTCGTTATTTACGATCGTTTCGCGCTCACGATCCCAGAGCACCGGCACGGTGACCCGCCCGGTGTACTGCGGATCAGCCTTTTGGTAGAGCTCATGTAAAAACTGACTGCCATACAGCGCATCAGCGGTTGCGCCGGGGTAATTATCGGCAAAATGCCAGCCGCCACTACCCATGTAGGGGTGCACTACGGAAACATCAATCAGTGATTCAAGATTCTTTAGCGCACGAATGATCAAAATGCGGTGCGCCCACGGGCAAGCCAGCGACACATACAAATGATAGCGATGGGCCTGCGGCGGAAAATCGCCCGCTGGATCAAGGGTGTTGCGAAACACCGTTTCCGGCCGCTCAAACCGCCCGCCGGTAGACTCTGTGTCATACCACTGGTCATGCCAGACGCCATCAACTAATAAACCCATCAATCCCCCTTAACGCTTTTTTCACAGTCGTGTAATAATGGTCGATCGTATCGCGGTAACCCTGGCAATTGGAGATCGGAAATGAACCCCGACCTGGACCACCACTTTGAGCAAATCATTCGCGGCATTGGTGAAAACGTAGACCGCGAAGGGCTCGTTAAAACACCGTACCGCGCCGCCCGTGCAATGGAATACCTGACGCAGGGTTACCAACAATCGCTAGACGATCTAGTGAACGATGCTCTGTTTGAATCAGACAGTGATGAAATGGTGATCGTTCGCAACATCGAATTCTACTCGCTTTGCGAGCACCACGTGCTGCCGTTTATTGGCCGCGCGCAGATTGGCTACATCCCCAACGGGAAAGTGATCGGGCTTTCAAAAATCGCCCGCATCGTGGATATGTACGCCCGGCGCCTGCAGATTCAGGAAAAACTGACCCGCGATGTGGCTGAAGCCGTGCAAAGCGCCACCGATGCCAAGGGGGTTGCCGTGCAAATGGAAGCTAAGCACCTGTGCATGATGATGCGTGGCGTGAATAAGCAAAACTCAGAAATGAGCTTCCCC
>JAGXLT010000216.1 GCA_018334525.1 Gammaproteobacteria bacterium | reverse complement strand
CTGGAGGATTTATGTTGAAGGTCGGGTTTGTGGGTTGGCGTGGCATGGTGGGCTCCGTGTTAATGGAGCGCATGCGCGCTGAGCATGATTTTAATGATATCGAGCCGTTGTTCTTTTCAACCTCGCAAACCGGGAATGCCGGGCCGGATATCGGTAAGCCGGTGCCTGCACTGGCCGATGCGCATGATTTAACCAAGCTGGCCGGCATGGATGCGATTGTGACCTGTCAGGGCGGTGATTACACCGCCGCGGTGCATGATGATTTGCGTCGCCAGGGCTGGCGCGGTTATTGGATTGATGCCGCCTCGACATTGCGCATGAAAAAAGACAGCGTGATCGTACTCGATCCGGTGAATGCCTCAGTGATTCGTCAGGCACTCGGCGATGGAGTGGTTGATTATGTGGGTGGTAACTGCACCGTCAGCCTGATGCTCATGGCCACGGGCGGGTTGTTTGCGCATGATCTGGTGGAATGGGTTTCGCCAATGACTTATCAGGCAGCCTCCGGCGCCGGTGCAAACAATATGCGCGAGCTGCTTGCACAGATGGGCTATCTGCACCAGGCCGCGCAAGCGGCTCAGTTGGATGACCCGGCGACTGCCATTTTGGCAGTGGATCGTGCGGTGACCGATGCGCTGGGCAGTGACGCTTATCCGGCGCAGCATTTTGGTGTGCCGCTGGCGGGTAGTCTGATTCCATGGATTGATAGCGCGTTGGAGTCAGGCCAAAGTCGTGAAGAATGGAAGGCGGGGGTAGAGACCAACAAAATCCTGGGTCATCAGCATGATTTGATTCCTATCGATGGCATTTGTGTGCGGATTGGTGCGATGCGCTCACACGCGCAAGCGCTAACCATTAAGCTGCGCCGCGATGTGCCGGTGGATGAAATAGAGGGAGTGTTGGCAGAGGCCAACGACTGGGTGCAGGTTGTGCCTAACGAGCCGGATGCCAGTAAACGTCAGCTGACCCCCGCTGCGGTCAGTGGGCGACTTGATGTGCCCATTGGCCGGTTGCGTAAGCTGGCGATGGGAGACGATTATCTGTCTGCCTTTACCGTTGGCGATCAGCTGCTTTGGGGTGCTGCTGAGCCGCTGCGGCGCATGTTGCGGCTGGTGGTTGAGCGTTGAGACGGATTATCCGCACGATCAGTTTCATCGCGATCGGCTTATGCAGCTCGATTGTCAGTGCGCAGGGAGATTCGCCGTTAATTGTAGATGTTCCGCTGCCCGGGCTGCAGCGGCTGGTCGATCCGAATCCTGAGATAACAATAGAACCGCTGTCAGCAGACGTCGGAGTTGCAGACCGTTGGCAGGCAACGCTCGGGCAGAATTCAGCGGGTGCCGCGGTGATAGAAATAAAATCCACTCAGGATGCGCCCGTGCTGCCAGCGGCGCTTCGCCTGGTTGTGGACTGGTCGCGCGGCCGGATGCAGCAGGATTATCGGTTGGCTTTAAACGGTTCAAACCTGCAGGCAGAACCGCTAAGTTTACTTCGATTCGGGCCAACCGATGCACGCATGAATCTTTACCGACTCGCAGACTTATTGCGGTCGGAATCGATCAGTATTAACCAAATGATGCTTCGGCTACTGGCAGATAACCCGAATGCCTTTGCGATTGAGCATGTCAATGCATTAGAGGTAAACCGGTATTTGCAGGTGCCGCCAGTCGGGGCATCCGGTTACATCAGCGTTGAGCGTGCGGATCAAATCGTGACTCAGCAGTTGAGTGAATGGGATTCCCTTGCCGCGGGTTTGGACGAGTCACTGCCGATGATTGTCGGGGCGCAGGCCAATGTGGAGCAACGCGATCGGCTGCGGCAGCAACTGGCAGAAGATAACCATCGCCTGGGTGAGCGTATTTCAGCACTGCAAAAAGAGGTGTTGGCGCTGACGCAAGCCAACAGGGAGCCGGTAACGATGCCGGGATCAGCAGTGCAAGAAGCGCCTGCTGAGCCCGCTAACCCATTCGATAACTGGCGGGCATTAGGCATTATTGCGGCCGGCCTTGCGGTGATTCTGTTGTGGTTTCGCCGGCGACGTCAGGATCGAAGGAATGCCCTACGTGAAACACCGGTCCAGTCCGATCCGGTGTTGGCTGAGGCTAATGCGCAGGTGCGCAATGGGCAGCTTGATGCGGCACAAGAGACACTGGACATCGCGTTAGGGCAGGCACCGGAGCGAATTGATTGGCGACTGCGGTTATTAGAGATTCTTGCGGATCGTGATGATGCAATCGGCTTTGAGTCGGAAGCCTATGTTTTACATGCGCAACTGGATGATAAGAACGACCCGCGCTGGCAGGAAGTAGCACGACGGGGTCGGAAGTTATTACCGGAACACGCGCTGTTTGCTGACGATTAATTGTTGATGCCACGTCTTGCCCTTGGCATTGAATACGACGGAACCGCTTATAGCGGATGGCAGGCTCAGCAACATGCGCCTTCGGTTCAAGCGGCGCTAGAAGCCGCCCTTGCAGAAATTGCACAACATCCAGTTTCTGTAACAGCCTCAGGAAGAACTGACGCCGGTGTCCATGCATTGGCGCAGGTGGTGCATTGCGACGTGTCCGTTGAGCGACCACTACGCGCGTGGGTGCGTGGGGTAAACGCGCATTTACCAAAGGATATCGGTGTGCGTTGGGCACAATGGGTCTCTGCAGACTTTGATGCGCGCCGTTCGGCGCAATCGCGTCGCTATCGGTATATTTTATGCGCGCAGCCCATACGCCCTGTTTTATATCGGAGCCGGGGGGGTTGGACCTACAAATCATTA
>JAGXLT010000215.1 GCA_018334525.1 Gammaproteobacteria bacterium | reverse complement strand
GGAAGAGGAGGCTTTAATAATCGGGATTCCACCGGCCACTGCCGCTTCAAAACCAACACTGACCCCTTTCTCGCGGGCCCTGGCAAAAATCTCATTGCCATGCAGCGCGATCATGGCCTTATTGGCCGTGACAACATGCTTGCCATTATCAATAGCGCGAAGTGTGAGCTCTCGTGCCAGCTTATCGCCTCCGATCAGCTCAACGACAATCTCGATATCAGGATCGTCCACCACCTCGAAAGCATCAAAGGTCAGCCGAATACCGTCGGTACTGCAGGTGCGCGGGCGTTCAGGGTGGCGTGCCGCCGCATGCACAATATCAATCGGCCTGCCTGCTCTGCGTGTAATCTCATCGCGATTACGCTCAAGAAGATTAACGGTGCCGCCGCCCACGGTCCCGAGCCCAAGAACACCTACCTTTACCGGATCCAACTGCTGTACTCCCTCGAACTTATTTATAGCCATCACGACGCATCATTTGTTTAATGCCACGCACCGCCTGTCGCGTGCGATGTGGATTTTCGATGAGGCCAAAGCGCACATGACCATCACCATATTCTCCAAAACCGATACCGGGCGACACGGCAACCCCCGCATCACGTATGAGTTTTTTTGAAAACTCCAGCGAGCCGAGCTCACGATAGGGCTCCGGAATAGGCGCCCACACAAACATGGTGGCGCGTGGCCGGGTGACAGGCCACCCCGCCGCTTCCAGCCCGTCACAAAGAACATCCCGACGTACTCTGTAGGTTTCACGAATCTCCGCCACACATTCCTGCGGCCCCTCTAACGCCTGAATAGCCGCCACCTGAATGGGTGTGAACATGCCATAGTCGAGGTAAGACTTCATGCGCGCAAGCGCGGCAATCAGTTTTTCATTGCCACACATAAAACCGACTCGCCAACCCGGCATATTGTAGCTCTTTGATAAAGAAAAGGACTCCACCGCAACTTCTCGGGCGCCGGGCACTTGAAGAATGGAGGGCGCAGGCTCGCCTTCGAATACCAGATCAGCGTAGGCCAGATCATGCACAATCCAAATGCCGTGTTCTCTGCAGATCTCTACTACCCGCTCAAAGAAATCCAACCCCACGCACTGAGCGGTCGGATTGGCGGGAAAGTTTAAAATCAGCATTTTTGGCTTCGGCCAGGTATCTTTAATGGCCTTTTCCAACTCACCGAAAAAATTACCCCCCTCAACCAGCGGCACGTGACGGATATCAGCGCCCGCAATGACGATGCCATAAGGGTGAATCGGGTACGCCGGATTGGGGACCAAAACAGCATCGCCAGGCCCGAGCGTAGCCAGCGCAAGATGCGCCAGGCCCTCTTTGGAGCCGATCGTAACAATCGCCTCACTCTCCGGATCGAGACTGACGTTATAACGATCCAGGTACCATCTTGTGATGGCACGTCTTAAACGGGGGATACCCCGAGATACCGAGTAACGATGCGTATCGGGTCTTTGCGCGGCCTCGGTCATTTTCTGAACAATATGCGGCGGTGTTGGCATGTCAGGATTGCCCATGCCAAAGTCGACAATATCCTCACCACGCGCTCGGGCCTGCGCCTTGAGCTCGTTGACGATGTTAAAAACGTATGGTGGTAAGCGCTTGATGCGCGGAAATTCCTCGTTCAAAGTTCATCTCTCAGCAGTTGGATTCGTTATCATAACCGCTGAACGCTAAAGCTGCCCCCTGTCAGTGTCAATCAAAGGATTAAATGTTTGTATGAAAATGCATCAGGACAGCCTGGATGGAAGCTATAAAATCGTGCGTTATGGCGCCGATGGCGTCCAGATCAATGAGCAGATATACACCCAAAGTCTGCTTCTTATGCCGGATCAGATTATTAGCCCTTGGGCACCCAACTGTCTGGAAGAGCTCAATAGCAGCCATTTAACCGAGGCGCAGAGCCTTAACCCCGAGGTCATTCTGCTCGGAACAGGTATGGAACAAAAATTTCCTGATCGGGCTGTCATGCGGCCGATTCTACAAAGCGGAATCGGGCTGGAAGTAATGGATACCGGTTCAGCCTGCCGTACCTATAATATTTTAATGGGTGAAGGGCGGCGTGTGGTCGCCGCGCTGCTGATCTCAACCCAATAGCGCTTCCTGTGAGCAACCGCTTCGCACAAACTGCTCGCGTAATCGGCAAAGGGCCTGTAGCTGAATCTGCCTGACCCGCTCGCGCGTCACGCCCAGATCTGCACCCACCTCCTCTAAAGTGGCCGGTTCCCGTCCTTGAAAGCCGAATCTTCGCTCAATCACGTGCCGGTGTTTCTCGGGCAGCTCAGCCAAAAAATCGCCGATACGATCCTCAAGGTCTGCCTCATGCAACAGATCAAACGCATCACTGGCCGACTCGTCAGCCAGCGTGTCAGCCAGGGAATAACTGTCTTCGTTGGGTTTTGTCTGCTCAATAGAAATAGACGCATCAGCTACCGACTGTAGCTTGTGCACCCATTCAATCGGCTTTCCAAGATGCGCTGCCACGTCTCCAGGACCAGGCTCATACGGCAACGCCTGTCCGAGGGCACGTTCGGCGGCCTTGCACTGGTTAACGTCTCGAATAACGTGAATCGGCAGGCGTACAGTTCGAGCCTGATTCATGATCGCACGCTCAATGGATTGACGTATCCACCACACGGCATACGTCGAAAAGCGATTCCCCAGTTGCGGGTCGAATTTTTCGACGGCCCGCATCAATCCCAGATTACCCTCTTCAATTAAATCGCAAAACGCCAGACCCCGGTTTTGATAGCGCCGCGCCATAC
>JAGXLT010000214.1 GCA_018334525.1 Gammaproteobacteria bacterium | reverse complement strand
GGAGAATCAGGGCATGCAAATCCTCTTTGTGCCGTTTTGGACCGATACAAAAAACGCCTACCTTCGGGTGCGTCGATGTGCCCAGGCCCGTGCTATTGAAAATGAATGCTATGTGGCCATCACCGGCAGCGTCGGGAACTTACCGCGCGTTGAAAATATTGAAATTCAGTACTCGCAGGCTGCTGTATTTTCGCCCTCCGATTTTGCCTTCCCCCACGACGGAACGGTCTCGGAATCAACGCCAAACACCGAAATGACGTTAATCGTCGATCTGGATATGGACAAAATCAAACAGATACGCGCCGAAGGCTCCGTGCAAAATGCCAAAGATCGGCGTCTCGACCTGTATCGGGTCCAATGGTTGGATGACTAAACCCAACCCATGGTTAATGACTATTTTGCTACCGCACCACGCGGACTCGAAGAACTCCTAGCCGCAGAGCTTAAGTCTCTTCAGCTAGAGGACGTGCGCGTACAGCGGGGCGGAATCAGCTTTAGGGGCGAAATCGCAGCGGCTTATCGCGCATGTCTTTGGTCGCGCCTGGCCAACCGCATTTTACTAACGCTGACGCAATTTAGTGCCGACGACGATAAAGGCCTGTATCGAGGCGTACAGACCATCAACTGGGCGGCTCACCTAGATCCTCACCACACACTGGCCGTGAGTTTCACAGGTGTGCGGGCAAAAATCAGTCATAGCCGCTTTGCCGAACAGCGAGTTAAAGATGCGGTAGTGGATCAAATACGCGATCGCACCGGTGCCCGGCCCTCGGTTGACACCGAAAACCCTGACCTGCGCATTCATATTCACATGGCCGTTGACGCGGTCACCGTGGCTATCGATCTGGCTGGCGAAAGCCTGCATCGGCGCGGTTATCGGCTTCAAGGCAACATCGCGCCCCTTAAGGAAAACCTGGCCGCAGCCATGCTGCTCAGAGCGAACTGGCCAGAGATCGCGGCGGCCGGCGGCAGTTTTATTGACCCGATGTGCGGGTCCGGCACCCTGCTGATTGAAGCGGCCTGGCTGGCCGGTGATACGGCGCCGGGCCTGCTACGCACCCGGTTTGGTTTTCATGGATGGCTGGGCCATGACGATGACGCCTGGAAAGCGCTGATTGATGAGGCCCTGGAGCGCCAAGAACGCGGTCTGAGCCAAATCCCCACGCTGATAGGCTTTGATCAGGACGAGCAGGCCATTGCTGCAACCCGTGCACATCTGCGTCGCGTAGGACTGGCTGAGCAAGTTCGTGTTGAGCAAGAGGAAATTGCGGATACTCGGCCGCCTGAAGGCGCCAGTCGCGGATTGGTGGCCACCAACCCGCCTTATGGCGAGCGCCTTGCCGACAATCATGAGCTCGTTCCACTGTATCTACGCTTGGGGCAGACGCTGAAAAGCCACTTCGCTGGCTGGCGCGCCATTGTGCTGAACGGGGCAGGCTGCCAGCTTGGACTGAAACCGGACAAAACCTGGCAACTGTTTAACGGACCCATTGAATGCCGACTGGAGCGCTTTGAGATTGCCGCTAACAGTGGCGTCAGCGATCATGAACCCGCGCAGGATCTGGTCAATCGCCTGCTTAAAAACCAGCGCCAACTAAAAAAATGGCTCGCTCGTGAGGCGATCAACTGCTATCGCGTTTACGATGCCGATATCCCCGAATATGCGCTTGCTGTTGATGTGTACGACGCCGTTGACGCCCGCTGGCTGCACGTACAGGAGTATGCCGCTCCGGCCAGCATCGACCCGACCCGCGCTCAGACCAGACTGCGGGCCGCGTTAAACGTACTCCCAAAAACGCTCGAAACCGATGCCTCAAAAATGATTTTTAAAGTTCGCCAGCGGCAACGCGGCGATCGCCAATACGGGCGCATGAGCGAACAAGCACAACGCATTGAGGTGCGCGAAGGACCGTGCCGGCTGTGGGTGAACCTGACCGATTATCTTGATACGGGGTTATTTCTCGATCACCGGCCCATTCGAACGTGGATTGGCGAGAATGCTGATGGTAAGCACTTTCTAAATCTCTTCTGCTACACCGGCGCGGCTACTGTGCATGCCGCCCTGGGCGGAGCCGCCACTACCACAAGCATCGACCTCTCCACCACTTACCTGGAGTGGACAGAGAAGAACTTGCACCTGAATCAGCTCAATAGCCCGAATCACCAGTTGGTTCGCGCTGACTGCCGCGAATGGCTGGCAGACTGCGCCGAGACTTATGACCTGATATTTCTCGACCCGCCGAGCTTTTCCAACTCCAAGCGCATGGAGGGCGATCTCGACATTCAGCGAGACCACGCCGAGCTGATTCGTGGAGCAGCGCGTTTGCTCACCCCGGATGGGCTACTGATCTTCTCCACGAATCGCCGCGGCTTAAAGCTCGACCCGGCCCTTTCCGATCAGTACCTGATCGAAAATCGCAGCGCTTGGTCTATCCCAAAAGACTTCGCGCGTCATCAACGGATTCACCAGTGCTGGTTCATCCGTAACAACCGCTAGAACTTTTGCTTGGCCAACCAGGGCTGCATGCGCGCAAACGCCTCTTCAATGTTTTCCATTGAGTTCGAGAAGCTGATGCGAATCGCATTGCGACAGGTATCGCCAAAGGCATCGCCGGGGATCACGCAGACTCCGGTTTCCTGCAGCATCCGCAACGCCAGATCGGTGCCATCCGTATGTGGAGGCAGCGACGGAAACAGATAAAACGCACCCTGTGGTACATAGCCCGTCAAATGCGGCGTTTCACTCACCAATTGCACAACGCGATCACGACGGCAGCG
>JAGXLT010000213.1 GCA_018334525.1 Gammaproteobacteria bacterium | reverse complement strand
GGGAGATAGTACTTCAGCACGCGCAGCACTGATTCCTTTCAGGTTGATCGCTTTAATACTGTCAAATTCACACAACGCCGCTGATAACTGCTTGAGACCCTTAAGGTGGATATCGCCGGCAGCCCACCCTTGTAATTCAAGGCAACGCGCAATCGCCCGAATAGTGCCGGAGGCTCCAATAACACGATCCCATCCCTGTTGACGGTACCGATCAGCGATGGGCTCAAGCTCTTGTTCAGCGGCTATTCGTGCCCGGCGAGACTGCGCCGCGTTGATCAAACCATCCGCAAAATGTCGCTGTGTTGTACTGACACAACCCATGTGCAGACTTTCCATGACCCGTGGCTGAAAATGCTCACCAATAATTAACTCGGTACTTCCGCCACCAATATCAATAACCAGCCGCTGCCCGGCCTCATCAGCAATGCTATGTGCCACCCCCAGGTAAATGAGCCGCGCTTCTTCATACCCTGAAATTACCTGAATGGAATGCCCCAGCGCCTGTTCGGCCTGCTCAAGGAAATCACCAGCGCGCCGTAGCTGTCGTAACGTATTGGTACCCACGGCCCTGACATTGACGGATGGCAAATCCCCTACCCTTTGGCCAAAACGCTCTAAACAAGCCAGCGCCCGATCACGGCAATCACTATCAAGCTGTTTTTTCTTATTCAGCCCGGCAGCTAACCGCACGGACTCGCGCAAACGATCAACCACCCGCAGCCCGTCTCCTTCCTGACGGGCCACAATCATATGAAAGCTATTGGAGCCCAGATCAATGGCTGCCACCTCATCACTCACATTCAGCCCTCCAGCTCCGGAGTAGCGGCACTACGCGCCTGCTCGATAAACTCCCAGATCGTCTCCTCACCAGCGAACATCGCCACTCCAACCCGAGCCCGAACTACAAAATCGGCGGGCACACTGGCAACTCGCAGCCGCGCTATACTCTCTTTGACTTGCGTTGCGATTGCATTGGCATCTATCTGCGCCGTGTCAGGCAGAACCAGCAAAAACTCCTCGCCCCCGTATCGCCCCACCCCATCAATGTCACGAACGCTGTTTCTAAGCTGCGTAGCCACCAGGCGTAGTAGCTCATCACCCACGGGATGACCGAATTGCCGATTGACCTGTTTAAACCGCACCAAATCCACCAATACCAACGCTAGTGGCTGATCGAGGCGGACTGCGCGGGCTCTCTCCTGTTCAAGGAAATTAACAATCGCACTGCGATTACTGACCCGCGTTAAGCTATCGAGCACTTTTAAATCGTGAACACTTTCCTGCGCACGCTGTAATTCAATTTGCCGCTCACGCAGCTGCCGGCGTAACCCGCTGACATGGCTGGCAAAAAATCCGCCACAGGGTACTAGTGTGCTTAGGGCTGCTAAATGCAGTAATTCAACCTGCGCATTAAATGCTTCGGGTCGCTGTTGCCATACCGCTGCCATGGCGCTGGCATAACAAACCAACGCAAACCCGCCAACCGCTGTAAATTGTCGTGGGTTCAGTCGCAACACACCGAACATGAGCAATACCAGATACACAAGCAGCATGCCCCCGCGCCCGCTGTCGATCAGGTACATGGTTAGCCCCATTACAATACAAACCAGAACCATCTGGATCCCGGTTAAGCTGGGATCAGCGAAGCGCTCATTCCTGCCGCTGCGCAGAAGCCCGTAAATCACCGCGTTAAAAAAGACGATGATTAATGCTAAAAACTGCCATTCGTGGGGATAGAGCAGGCCCTGACGAACATAAAGCCCAAGCATTGCAATGGCTAAGGCATAAACGAGTGCAGCCAATAAAAACCGCCTGACCCGCAGCCCCTGCCGAGGATCCTCAAGGGGCAGCACTGCCCCGATCCAGCGATGCATTGTCATGGCGTACGCAGGGCCGAGAGTGCCTCTCGAAGCACTTCAAAACGCTCTGCCATTGCCTCAGCCTGCGGGTCAACGGCCATCATGGCATTCATCAGCTCATCACTAAATGCCCGCTGCGAGGCAATGATGCGTTTGTCTTCCAGCGCTACCCGTCGCGCCGCTAATAACGCATCTCGGGCAACCTGATACTCGGCTAAAAGTGTCTGACGCGCTTCCTCAGTCAGCCCATCGTCAGATAGCTTTCGCGCCATATCCTGGATTTCACGAATCTGCCGACGCGGAAACACACCCTCATCACGCATACGTGACATCACTTCATCCTGCAGCGCTTCCTGGCGCTTTTGCAGATTTGGATTGACTTGGATTGCCTCCTCACGTGCCGCGGACAGGCGAGTCTGAAGCGTTCTGAGTTCCTGCTCAATCGCCGCTGGATTTTCGGGAATATCAGACGCTTGGGCGGTTGTGACCAACGCAATACTGAGCAGCATTACACCGATTTGCAAAGCGATTTTCAGCTTCATATTTCTGTCTCTTCTACCGTAAGTTGCCAAAGGGTATCAGCATTACCCGGCTCAACGCAGGTCAATCACAATCGGATCATGATCGGAGGCGCGCCACACAGACTCACCCTCTTTTGCCAGATACTCAGGCTCATCCGCATTAATCGGCCACAGAGCCACATTGTCGATCTGGTCTAACAACGCTGAGGAAGCCATCGCATAGTCTAAATAAGCCGCCTGCCCGCGAAAGACATAGGTATATCGCTGCCCGGCTGACACATTCGCTGCCAACAGATCTATCAATCCGGCCTCCCGCAACAGATGAATCGGTGCTTCCTGAGCCTGCGCATTGAAATCTGCCAACACCAATAGCGGCAGATCCTCCACCAGCCACGGCGTTATCCAATTCACTTCCT
>JAGXLT010000212.1 GCA_018334525.1 Gammaproteobacteria bacterium | reverse complement strand
GGGTTCATCTACCTGAGACTCACGACACAAATATCCGGCATAGTTGTTAAGCACAGAAGAATGATCAGGCTGCTGCCTGAGTGCCTTCTCATAATGCCATCGCTCCGCGCTTGCGTTATCAAGCCGCGCCTCGACCTCTGCTGCTACCAGATGGGCGTTTACTGATCGGGGATTTTGTTGCAGCGCTTTATCCACTTTCTGACGGGCTTTCGCTAAATCGTCATTTGCTAGGTGGTGCAGTGCAATTTGAGTATTAATTTCAGCCGCTTTCAAGGCATCTTCGGTGTCTAGCGCTGGCGAAGATGGCAGCGAACAACCCGCCATCAACAGCAACGTTACGGCGCAAAAAACACCGCCGAACCGCATCAGTTACCGCTCACTGCAGCGCTGCCGCGCCCCCGATTGCGCAAATTAATCACTTGCCCGACCAGCTGGCCGCAAGCACCGTCAATGTCCTGACCACGCGTGCGCCGAATCGTCGTAATAAATCCTGCCCGTTGCAGGCGATCGGCAAAACGCGTAATGCGATCACGCGGCGAACAGCGATAATCCGAGCCCGGAAACGGGTTGAAGGGAATTAAATTAATTTTTGATGGCACATTGCGTAGTAGCTCAATCAGCTGATCTGCATGCGCTTGATGATCGTTTACCCCATCCAGCATCACATACTCCCAGTAAATGCAGCGATGCGGTGTGCGATCGCAGTAGTGCGCGCAAGCAGGAATAAGCTCTGAGAGCGGATATTTTTTATTTATAGGAACAATTTCATCTCGCAACGCATCGTTTGGCGCATGGAGTGAGACTGCTAGGCTAATATTGCTTTGCTCAGCCAGACGATACAGAGCGGGCACCAATCCTACCGTAGATAAAGTCACGCGCCGTCGAGACAGGCCCCAGGCAAAAGGATCCACCATCAAATTGGTGGCCGCCACAACATGCCGAAAATTTGCTAACGGCTCGCCCATACCCATCATAACAACGTTGGTTACTCGTCGGCCTCGGCCCTCGTGCTCAAGCGCCTGGGTGGCATAGTGGAGCTGCCCAATAATTTCACCGGCGGTGAGGTTCCGGTTAAACCCTTGTTTGCCTGTGGAACAAAAACGACAGTCGAGCGCACAGCCAACCTGTGATGAGACACATAAGGTGCCGCGATCCCGCTCCGGGATATAAACGGTTTCAACCGCATTACCGCCGCCTGAGGTAAGCAGCCACTTACGGGTCCCATCTGACGACTCACGATCAAAAATGGCTTCCGGCAGGCGAATGTTCGCCTGCTCAACAAGGCGTGCACGCAAACTTTTGGCCAGATCGGTCATCTGCTCAAGATCATAAACCCTGCGCTGATGGAGCCATTGCCTCAATTGTCGCCCGCGAAACGGCTTCTCACCCCACTCCGCCAGCAATGAATTGAGCGCCGGTTCATCTAAACCGAGCAGATCAATCGCTTCAGGCGCGACTATGGAGCTCATCATCACCAAAGAAGAAGGCGATTTCCTCGCGCGCTGTATCGACTGCATCAGAACCATGCACAGCGTTAGCATCTACCGTTTCTGCCAGGTCATGACGAATCGTACCGGCCGCTGCCTCAGCAGGATTGGTGGCGCCCATGATCTCGCGATTTTTTAAGATGGCCGATTCACCTTCAAGCACCTGAACCATCACCGGACCGGAAATCATAAAGGACACCAGATCAGCAAAAAACGGGCGCTCACGATGTACACCATAAAATGACTCGGCCTGCTCACGCGAAAGATGCATCATGCGTGCTGCAATAATCTGCAGACCAGCCGTCTCAAAACGTCGATAAATTTCACCGATATGGTTATTGGCCACGGCATCAGGTTTGATAATAGAAAGCGTACGCTCGCTAGACATTCAAAGCGCTCCTGTTAGATATGAAAAACGGCGGTCAGTCTACCCAGCCAGAACACCCCGGGCAATTAACATCCGACTATTGGACTGAGAAACTTTCTCCGCAACCACATTCAGCGGTCACATTTGGATTCCGGAAAGCAAACCTCTCGTTTAATCCTTCCCGAATAAAGTCAAGCTCCATACCTTCTAAAAACGGCAGGCTTTTTTGATCAATAACCACCGCAACGCCATGCTGCTCGAACAACGAATCGTTGTCGTCTACCGTCTCTGCATAATCAACGGTATACATAAATCCTGAGCAACCCGAAGTGCGTACACCTAAGCGCAGGCCAACCCCGCTGCCATGTTCTGCCAGTGCCTCTCGAATATGACTCGCAGCCCGTTCCGTGACTTGAATACTCATCAACTTTCTCCCAGTGCTAGGCGAAGTGCATCTTCAATGCACAACGCATCTCCCCTGCGTTCAGCCGGCATCTTTGTGACTTCCGCAAGCCAAAGTCCAGTTACAGATTTTGCCTCATCGATGTCACGACCGGTTAGCCAGTCCGCTAACCATGCAGCAGCTTCAATGGTGGGGCACTCCGCAAAAACTTCAAACCGCACCTCCAGTTCACCATCGCCCGCAAACTGTAACCAACAATCAACCCGGCAGCCGGTCTGTATCGATCCTGCACTGCCATGCTTAAACCCCACCGCCTCTAACGGTGCACCGAGATGGTCACCCATTTCAAGCCACCTCAAGCGGGGTTGTCGTTCCGTATACTTTATTGATGTCACGACTCATTTGTAGTTCCCGCCACACCGGCGAGATACGGCGCAGTCCGGACACCGCTTCACCAATACGCTGCGCCGCCTGATCAACCTCTGCTTCCGTTGAAAATCGACCGATACTCATTCTCACCGTGACATGGGCCAATGCATCAGGCC
>JAGXLT010000211.1 GCA_018334525.1 Gammaproteobacteria bacterium | reverse complement strand
TGATTTCGGAGCGCCAGCTCTGAATGAACCAACCTTGAGATACCACCCTTGCATGTTTGAGGTTCTAACCTAGGCCCGTCATCCGGGTCAGGGACAGTGTGTGGTGGGTAGTTTGACTGGGGCGGTCTCCTCCCAAAGAGTAACGGAGGAGTGCGAAGGTACCCTCGGCGCGGTCGGAAATCGCGCTATGAGTATAAAAGCATAAGGGTGCCTGACTGCGAGACTGACAAGTCGAGCAGGGGCGAAAGCCGGCTTTAGTGATCCGGTGGTTCTGTATGGAAGGGCCATCGCTCAACGGATAAAAGGTACTCCGGGGATAACAGGCTGATTCCTCCCAAGAGTCCACATCGACGGGGGAGTTTGGCACCTCGATGTCGGCTCATCACATCCTGGGGCTGTAGCAGGTCCCAAGGGTATGGCTGTTCGCCATTTAAAGTGGTACGCGAGCTGGGTTTAGAACGTCGTGAGACAGTTCGGTCCCTATCTGCCGTGGGCGTCGGAGATTTGAGAGGATCTTCTCCTAGTACGAGAGGACCGGAGTGGACGCACCTCTGGTGTTCCGGTTGTCACGCCAGTGGCACTGCCGGGTAGCTATGTGCGGAAGGAATAACCGCTGAAAGCATCTAAGCGGGAAGTCCACCTCAAGATGAGATCTCCCTGAGGACTTGATCCTCCTGAAGGGCCGTAGAAGACTACTACGTTGATAGGCTGGGTGTGGAAGTGCAGTAATGTATGAAGCTAACCAGTACTAATTGCCCGTGTGGCTTGATCATATAACCCCAAGTGGATTATGTGACATCGGTCTGCATGCCCGACAACATTCTGAATATTCTATCCAGTACATGGGTGCTGGGTGGAGAACCGGTTTGTCTGGCGAACATAGCGCATAGGAACCACCCGATTCCATTTCGAACTCGGAAGTGAAACTGTGTTGCGCCGATGATAGTGCCGCCTCGCTGTGGTGCGAAAGTAGGTCATCGCCAGGCTTTTACAACGAAACCCTCGCTGTTTTTTAGCAGCGGGGGTTTTCTTTTTTGTGCATCGGGCTATGTAATAATGCAGTCTATGAGAATCAACGACGATGCCGTTCGCGAAGCGCTTGGCCCCTATGCCACGACAATCACCTTAAAGACGTTTAGTCAGATTGAAAGTACCAATCAATGGCTTTGCGACCATCCCCCGGCAACAACCAGCGTGGTCCTTGCAGCCACGCAAACAGCCGGTCGTGGGCGGCGCGGTCGGAAGTGGCAATCGCCCGCTGGTGGTATTTATTTCAGTGTTGGGCAGCGGATAATCGAGACGCGCTTTACGCCGCCTGCCTTGTCATTGTTGATTGGTATAACGCTTGCCGATGCGCTCACCACGATGGGAGCTGCTAATGTTTTGGTGAAATGGCCCAATGACCTGGTTGTTAGCGGGCAGAAGCTCGCGGGCATATTGGTCGAGCAAACCTCAACAGTATTGGTTGTTGGTATTGGGCTTAATTGGCAATCAGAGACATTAGCCGCCAATTTGCCTGAAGACCGTCAGGCCATTGGCCTTTGTGAATGTCTATCTGCGGAGTTGCTGCCTTCCAAAGAAGCAGTATGTGGCACGCTTGCTAAGCGGGTTCTGGATACGCTGACTTTGCCCGCGGCGCAGTTTGAACGTTTTCTGGGCATCCATTGGAGCCGATGGGATGCATTGGCAAATAAAATGATCACGATTGAGAGATCAGATGACACCCTGATAGAAGGACAAGGTGCCGGTGTCACCGAGCAGGGTGCGTTGCGCCTGTTAACGCGTGAGGGCACGGTAGAAATTCATAGTGGTGAGGCCCGGGTTAGGGGCGGCGGGGAGTATGCGTATTGAATAGGCTTTTGATCGATATTGGCAACAGCCGTGTTAAATGGGCAGTTGCTCAGGACGAGCATTTTCTGGCGCCCGCTCAGGCTGTACCTCTGGCGAAATCGGAACAGTTGTTTGCCGCCTGGCAGGCGCTGCCAGGTTCACCGCCAGCGCATGTTCGCATGGTTAGCGTGATCGATCGGCCAGTCGTGACAGATATTAAGCAATGGGTTAAGAGCCAATGGGGTGTGGTCGTCGAGCGGGTTGTGGCTTCTGACAACAAGCGTATTGTCGTGGCCTATGAACAGACTGAACAGCTGGGTGCAGATCGCTGGCTGGCGATGATTGGCGCGCAATCGCGAGGGCTTCTGCCCGCCTGCATTATTGACTGTGGTAGCGCGATTACAATCGATGCGGTTGATTTGAATGGCCGGCATTATGGCGGGCTGATTCTTCCCGGTTTGGCTGCGCAGAAAGCGGGCCTTAGGCAGATTGCGTCAGCGCTGCCCGTGCCTGATTTCTCTCAGCCATCGCCCTTGTTGGGCAGAAATTCTGTCGATGCGGTGTTAAGTGGCCACCTTCATGGCACTGCCGCGGCGATTGAGGGTTTGGTGGCGCGTATTCGCAAAGAGACGGATTTGCCGTTACCTGCGGTGCTGACGGGTGGCGATGCTGCGCGACTTAGTGTGTATTTTTCAGAAACACCGCCTGTGCTGCCCGAGTTGGTGCTTGAGGGCCTTGCCGCTATCGGGTGAGCCGGGTACCCTTGCTGCTTGGCGTTTAAAGCTGGCGTAGCTCAGTTGGTAGAGCAGCTGATTTGTAATCAGCAGGTCGCGGGTTCGACTCCTGTCGCCAGCTCCATTTTGTACTGATCCTGTCTAATTACCAGAAGTAGCGCATTCTTACCGTTACATTAGCTTCCAGAGGCAGTTCGGCGACGGGATCAGTAATAGCTATTACTACTAGTCGATTCGCGCTCT
>JAGXLT010000028.1 GCA_018334525.1 Gammaproteobacteria bacterium | reverse complement strand
GGGAAGAAACCGATCATAAGCTGTGGGAGGCTGTTCGTGAGTACTTCGGTCGGCGCATTGAAGACATACCCGACGCCGGGTTTGCCAAAACCTTCTACAATTCGATAACCCGACGTGTGTTTGGCACTCGCGGTGTTGATACCGCCGTCGAGTTCATTCAGCCACCACCCGAGGAAGGGATCACCTCCCTGACAATGCGCTGCTATCCCTGCTGGGGAGACCTTGATGCGGTATGCGCTGCCCTGCTTGAAGATTTTAAACTCAGTCAGCGGCATTATGCGGAATCAGAGCAAGCTGCCGGGTATATCGCGAATACGATTCGAAAGAGCACACAGGTGGCATTAACCGATAACGACTGCCATCGACTTGAGTTTATTGACACGCATTTCTTTCAGGGCACACGGGCTTATCTGGTCGGCCGAATCCGCACCGAGCGGAAAACGCATCCGATCGTTGTTGCCCTTTGTAATACTGATGCGGGCATTACGGTCGATGCCGTGCTAACAACTGCAAAACAGATCGGTGTCATTTTTTCTTATACCCGCTCGTATTATTTTGCCGACCCCACCTCAGTGGTGGCCGCAGTACAGTTTTTACATGACTTGCTGCCTCGCAAGCCGATTGATGAGCTCTACACAGTTCTCGGTCGACTCAGGCAAGGAAAAACAGAGCGTTACCGTACACTCATAAAGCATCTTGATAAAACAACTGATGCCTTTGTCCATGCGCCTGGTGAACCGGGCTTGGTTCAAATTGTTTTCACACTCCCCTCGTTTAATCTGGTTTTCAAAGTCATGCGGGATGTATTTCGCCCGCCAAAGACAACGACGCATGATGATGTACACCAGAGCTATCGACTGGTTTCCCGGCATGACCATGCCGGGCGCCTGATCGATACCCAACACTTTCGTAATCTGCAACTACCCCGGCATCGATTTTCCGACAAAATTTTCGCTGAGTTGATGGCCGAGGCACCACGAACCGTCAGTATTAATGGCGACCAACTGGTCTTTAATCACGCCTATGTAGAGCGTCGTGTTCGCCCCCTTAACCTGTATGTCCGTGAAGTGGACGAGGAAGAAGGCATTCGGGCCATCCTTGATTATGGGCGCTGTATTAAGGATCTGGCGGAAACGAATATATTTGCCGGCGACTTGCTGCTGAAAAATTTCGGGGTAACCAGCTCGGGCAGAGTAGTTTTCTATGACTATGATGAGGTCCTGCTGGTTACCGACTGTAACTTTTTTGAAATACCCGAGCCGGATGATGACTATCCGCTAATGGATCATTCAATGCATCGGTATGTGGGGCCGCAGGATATCTTTCCGGAGGAATTTATCCGCTTTCTTTCCATGCCCTCACGTCTGCGCAGTGAATTTCTGAGCGCCCATCGGGATCTTCTGACGGCGGATTACTGGCGTGACGTTAAAACCCGCCGCCTGAATGGCGAAGTAGCCGAAATTGTGCCCTATGTTCGTCAGAGTGTTGCTGCGCATCGAATAGAGCTTTAGGCAGTTGTCAGTTGTCAGTGGGTAGTTATCAGTTATCAGTGGGTAGTTATCAGTAAGAGGCGGCTTTTTCTTACTAACAACTGACGTCTAACAACTGACGTCTAAACAAAAAACCCAATCAGCAGCACACCCAGAACAACCCGATAGATTACAAAGGGCTGCATCCCCAGTCTGGAAATGAACGCCAGGAAATAGTGTATCGTCAAATAAGCACTTGCTCCGGCGAACGCCGCACCACCGATTAAAACCGCCCAATTAACGGCCGTGGGATCCGCAGCCAACCCCAGCACCTCTAGCCCCCCTGCCAATACAATGACGGGTATCGATAAAAGGAAGGAAAACCGCGCCGCTGCCGCTCGATCTAGCCCGAGCAATAATGCCGCGGTCATGGTTATGCCGGAACGTGAGGTACCCGGAATGAGCGCTAACGCCTGCGCACCCCCAACCCAGAGTACATCCGATAAGCGTAGCTCTCGTTCAGTGCGATGCCCCCGCCGACACCAGTCCGCATACCCTAAAAGTACCCCAAAACCAATTAGCGCAGCGGCAATGACCCAGGGAGAGCGTAGGCCAATCGCGACCCAGTCTCGGAACACAAGCCCGGCCAGGCCCACCGGAACCGTGCCAATCACAATCCACCACCCTAAACGCCCGTCTGCATTCCAGCGATTGCTTTTAAAACCGGCAAACCAGGCTACCGTTACTAACTGAATGTCTTTACGGAAGTAGGCGACAACGGCCGTAAGCGTACCAACGTGGAGGGCCACATCCATCGCGAGCCCCTGATCATCCCAATCCGTGAATACAGGAACAAGCACCAAATGCGCTGAACTGGAAATCGGCAGGAATTCGGTGACACCCTGCACAATGGCTAAAACAACAACTTGAAGCCACTCCACGGGCATACCCTTTCCTGTTTAAAGATTCACGGTAACAGAAGACTACCAAAGGCGATTACAATACCAGTGATGAAATCGGATTTTTATAGGATACCGCAATGAAATTTTTTGCCGATACCGCCGAAGTTGAGGATATCAGGGAACTGAACGACTATGGACTGCTTGATGGCGTTACCACCAACCCATCCCTTGTGGCTAAAGCCGGCGGCGAGTTTCTGACCACAATACAGTCTATCTGTCGGATCGTATCCGGGCCTGTTTCTGCTGAAGTCGCTGCGACTGATTTTGAAGGCATGATGGCGGAGGCCGAGGTTTTAAGCGCTATCGCTCCAAATGTTGTGATTAAGGTGCCGCTCACCCTCCCCGGCCTTCAAGCCTGTCGTGCTTTGCGCGCAAAAGATATCGATGTCAACGTGACACTCTGCTTTTCCGCCAACCAGGCACTGTTAGCCGCGAAAGCCGGAGCCACCTTCGTATCTCCTTTTATCGGGCGTCTTGATGATATTAACCTCGACGGGATGCAGCTGATCCATGACATCCGCCTGATCTTTGATAACTATGACTTCACAACGCAAATACTGGCCGCGAGCATCAGGCAGCCCAACCATGTAAGCGATGCCGCATTAGCTGGCGCGGATGCTGTCACTGTGCCGCCAACTGTTATCCGAGCGCTTGCCGATCATCCGCTCACGCAGAAAGGCCTCGACACTTTCTTGAAAGATTGGGCGGGAACCGGGCAGACCATTAGATAGAGAGATCCAGAGAGAAAGAGAGGGCTTGATTCCGCCCTACCGGGCTAATTACTTCGAAGGTTCGAACCTGTTCTTCAGACATAAAAAAGCCCCCTGCGGGGGCGTTTTTATATCTGGCGGAGAGAGAGGGATTCGAACCCTCGAAGGGCGATAAAACCCTTACTCCCTTAGCAGGGGAGCGCCTTCAGCCACTCGGCCACCTCTCCAGTTAAGCGTGAGTGAGAATACGGCAAACCACCTTCTTCGTAAACCGACTTCTGATTATTCGTCAGTATTTTTATCTGTATGACCGCTGGACGCATCTTCATCATGAATTCGATCATAGATTTCCTCCCGATGCACCGAAACGTCACGAGGCGCCTTTACGCCAATTCGGACCTGATTGCCCTTAACGCCGAGAACCGTAACCGCGACTTCATCGCCGATCATCAAGGTTTCCCCGACCCTGCGGGTGAGAATAAGCATTCTGCTGACTCCTGATTCGCGCAGTGGCCTTTAGCTGCCCATGCCACTTTGCGCTTACTGTCTAATTGTATCCTAGGCCTATATAGACCAAAGATTCTTCAAATGATTCGTTTTTTCCTGCCGATCAGATGATCGCCCCTTCAGGAATCCCCAAAACTCATCAAATTAATGGATAGTGTAGTGATTTAAACCAATCCTGTCTTCCTAAATGCCTACAAAAAGCTACCCTTCACCTTCAACAGTTACCGTATTTCCTTCCTCATCATCCAATTCAAAGGCACGGTGCAAGGCACGGGTGCCCAGCTCCAGATATTTCTCATCAACCACCACGGAGATTTTTATCTCTGAGGTGGAGATCATTTGAATATTGATCCCTTCGGCCGCAAGCGTATCGAACATTCGACTTGCCACACCTGCATGAGAACGCATACCAACACCAACGAGCGATAATTTGATGATGGCCTTATTACCAAAAACTTCCAACGCCCCTAGAGACTCTGCCTGTTGCCGCAGGATATCCATGGCGCGGTCATAGTCGTTTTTATGCACAGTGAAGGTAAAGTCTGTCAGGCCTTCGTTACTGATGTTCTGAACAATCATGTCAACTTCGATATTCGCAGCAGCAATCGGCCCGAGTATCCCCGCGGCAATACCCGGAGTATCAGGTACACCCAATACTGTCAGCTTTGCCTCATCCCGATTAAATGCGATACCCGCAATTAACGGCTCTTCCATACTGCCCTGTGGCATATCTGCTCCTTCCATCGTGATCAAAGTACCAGGCCCCGCTTCGAATGACGACAACACGCGAAGTGGCACATGATATTTGCCGGCAAATTCAACAGCCCTGATTTGCAAAACTTTTGAGCCGAGACTAGCCAGCTCAAGCATCTCTTCAAATGTAATTCGATCCAGTCGTCTGGCGGTGGGCACGACTCGCGGATCCGTTGTATACACACCGTCCACATCGGTATAGATCTGACATTCATCAGCCGACAAGGCAGCCGCTAGGGCAACCGCGGTTGTATCTGATCCACCACGGCCCAATGTGGTGATGGAACCCCGCTCATCAACGCCCTGAAAACCGGCTACAACGACAATGCGTCCCGCATCGAGGTCATCTTGAAGAAACGATTGTCGATTTCCTGAATTCTGGCCTTGCTGAATGCACTATCAGTACGAATACCGACCTGCGCGCCGGTGTAACACCGGGCTGAGGCGCCGAGCCTTTCCAGCACCATGGTCAATAAAGCAATCGTGACCGTCTCACCCGTGGAGAGCAAAAGGTCCAGCTCCCGGGGCCGCGGATGCTCTGTTTGTGACGCCGCGCGCGCTAACTCGGTCAACCGGTCTGTTTCACCTTTCATTGCCGAGACAACCACGACGACCTGGTTTCCGGAATCCCGGCTCGCAATCACCTTACGCGCCACGTTTTCTATCCGATCAATGGTTCCGACTGACGAACCACCATACTTCTGAACGATCAATGCCATAGTTATGTGTTCACTTCTCAAGCTTTGTTTTGAGCCATGCAGGGACCGCGTCCAGCGCCATCGACAGCTTGCTGACCTCAGTACCGCCGCCCTGCGCAAAATCTGCCCGGCCTCCGCCGCGGCCACCAACCTGCTCTGCAACAGACTTCACAAGTTCACCGGCACTGACAGAATCAGTCAGATTGTCCGTCACGCCGGCAACCAGCCGAATCTGCTCTTCTTCAACAGCGGCAAGCAAAATGACTGCACTGCCCAACTTGTTCTTTAACTGATCAACCGTCGTCCGCAGGGAATCCGCTTTCTGCTCTACCTTCATCGCGACCACATTAGCCTGACCAATCCGTATCGCCTCCTCAGCAAGCGAGTTACCCGTTTGGCTTGAAAGCCTGTGATTCAGCCGCTCAACTTCGCGCTCAGCAGATTTGGCGCGATCCAGCTCCTGATCCAACCGCGCGATCAGATTTTCCCGGTTGGCGCGCAGGCGTGATGCCATCTGATCCACCTGACTATCCAACTCCTGAGCCTCAGTAACCGCCGCCTCTCCAGTCAGCGCTTCTACCCGCCGCACGCCGGAAGACACGCCACCCTCAGAAATAATCTTGAAATAGCCGATCGAACCCGTCGCGGCAACATGACAACCACCACAGAGCTCCGTTGAAAAATCGCCAAAGCGAACCACCCGAACTCGATCGCCGTATTTTTCACCAAATAGCGCCATCGCACCCAGTTCAAGGGCTTGATCATAGTCAGTTTCAAAGATCTCGCCCGAAACGTTGCGTCTTATCCACGCGTTAACCATGGCTTCAATCTGATACAGCGATGCACTATCGATGGGTTCAAAGTGCGAGAAATCAAATCTCAGGCGATTTTCCGCCACCAGAGAGCCTTTTTGTTGGACATGGGTACCTAGAACATCTCGCAAGGCAGCATGCAAAAGGTGGGTTGCCGTATGGTTATAGGTAACCTGAGCACGCCGTGCTGCATCAACCCGGGCATCCAGCGCATCACCGAGTTTAATTTCCCCGCTCTCCAATCGACCGATATGCCCGCGAGCAAGCCGATACTTCCGGGTGTCATCCACATTAAAACAAACATTGATCGCTAATAAATGCCCTTGATCACCCACCTGCCCGCCGGACTCCGCATAAAACGGTGTGCAATCGAGAATGACCGTCCCTACGTCACCTTCCTGAAGCTTCTCGACAGGCTCACCATTCTGATCAAACAACCCGATTACCTGTCCGGCATCCTCAAGCACGTCCTGCCCGCTATATTCTGTCTTACCCTCAAACTGACTGAGCGCACCATCTTCTACGCGAAAAGTGTTGGCCGCGCGAGCCCGTTCACGTTGGGCTGTCATCGCCTGTTCGAAACCCTCCATGTCCACTGTTAGCCCCTGTTCGCGGGCAACGTCGGCGGTCAGATCAGCAGGAAAGCCGAATGTGTCATAGAGCTTAAATACTGTTTCACCCGGAATCACCGTGCTATCAAGCGAAGCCAGGTCTTCCTCAAGCAAACGCAGTCCCTGCTCAAGAGTCTCTCGGAAACGGGTTTCTTCCTTACGCAAAATGCGTTCAATCGCCCCCTGTTCTGCGACCAACTCGGGATAGGCTGCACCCATTTCATCGACAAGCGGCTGCACGAGCCGATAAAAAAAAGAATCCTCTATACCCAATTTGTAGCCATGACGAACGGCCCGACGGATGATTCGGCGTAAGACATAACCACGCCCCTCATTACCTGGCAGCACTCCGTCAACGATTAAGAAAGCACACGCACGGATATGATCCGCAATGACACGAAGCGAGCTATCTTCAAGGTTATCCGTTTTCGCAAGAACGGCAGCCGCTTTAATCAATTGCCGGAAAAGGTCGATATCGAAATTATTGGTAACACCCTGTACGACGGCACTAATTCGCTCCAGCCCCATACCGGTATCGATAGAAGGTTTAGGCAGTTCAGTCAGGGTGCCGTCCGCTGATCGGTCAAACTGCATAAACACCAGATTCCAGACCTCGACATATCGATCGCCATCTTCCTCTGGCGTCCCTGGCGGGCCGCCGGGCACATCAGGCCCGTGATCATAAAAGATCTCTGAACAGGGTCCACACGGCCCGGTATCTCCCATTGACCAGAAATTATCCGCAGCGCCAATTCGGGAAAATCGATTGGGGTCCACGCCTATTTCGTTCAGCCAGATGTCGGCTGCTTCATCATCCTCTTCGTAGACTGTCACCCACAGCCGCTCCGCCGGAAGTTCTAAAACCTGAGTTAAAAACTCCCATGCGTAGCGAATGGCTTCCCGCTTAAAATAGTCCCCAAAGCTAAAGTTGCCGAGCATTTCGAAAAACGTATGATGCCGAGCGGTATAACCCACGTTTTCAAGATCATTATGTTTTCCACCAGCACGTACGCATCGCTGCGAGGAAACCGCCCGTTGATAATCACGCGTTTCCAGCCCAAGGAAAGTTTCCTTAAATGGCACCATACCGGCATTTGTGAATAGCAGAGTCGGATCATTGGCAGGCACAAGCGACCCGCTCGGCACTATTTCATGGCCGCGTTCCGCAAAGAATTCAAAGAATGCACTGCGCACCTCTGCGCTTGTCTTAGTCATGCCTACTCGCTTTGTTCGTTGTTCTCGTCCGCTGTACCCACTTCCTGCAAGACAGCCCGGATATCCTCACTGTCAAAGCCTCGCGAGGCTAAAAATCGCGTCTGGCGCGCAAACTCGCTGCGATCCTCAGGCGGCACACCAAAACGCTTTTCCCATGTCTCACGACAGCGCGCTCGCCAGGTTGATCGATCATCGCAGAGCGCTTGATTTACTGTTGTGGAAGCAACACCGCGCTCCTGCAATCCAGCCCGAATTTTCAACGGGCCATGGCCACTTTCTATTCGCGCCCGAACGAAGGACTCAGCGAAGCGAACTTCACTCAACAAGCCCTGTTCCTCCAGGTCATCGAGAACCACATCAGCAACTGCCGTGCAATCAAACCCCCGCTGTTTCAGCTTTCGAAGGAGCTCACGACGTGAATGCTCCCGCCGCGCGAGCAACCCCAGGCATCGCTCGCGAATTTCCTCATACTCAGGCGTCGGTTTCGTCTGGCTCATTGACCTCAGCCTCGGGACGAACAACCGGTTTGAGCAGTTGCTCACGCAGGAGCCGATCGAGCTCTTCTGCGATCTCCGGATGGGCTTTTAAATGCTGGCGTACATTATCCTTACCCTGACCAATCCGATCGCCCTTGTAGCTGTACCAAGCACCTGATTTCTCCACTAACCCCTGCTTTACGCCCAAATCGATTAACTCACCTTCTCGAGAAATCCCCTCGCCGTAAAGAATTTCAAACTCCGCTTGACGAAACGGGGCAGCCATTTTGTTTTTGACGACCTTCACCCGGGTTTCATTGCCGACGACTTCGTCGCCCTTTTTAATCGCGCCAATGCGGCGAATATCCATTCGCACGGATGCATAAAATTTCAGCGCATTTCCACCCGTTGTGGTTTCCGGGCTGCCAAACATGACACCAATCTTCATGCGAATCTGATTGATAAAAATAACGGTGGTGTTTGAGCGTTTAATGTTGGCCGTGAGCTTACGCAATGCCTGCGACATCAACCGTGCCTGCAGCCCGACATGCGAATCACCCATCTCTCCTTCAATCTCTGCTTTCGGAGTCAATGCGGCGACTGAGTCAACAACAACAATATTCTCCTC
>JAGXLT010000027.1 GCA_018334525.1 Gammaproteobacteria bacterium | reverse complement strand
GGCAAGCGCTGACTCGCTGACCGCTT
Source organism: Gammaproteobacteria bacterium (assembly GCA_018334525.1). Lineage (GTDB taxonomy): Bacteria > Pseudomonadota > Gammaproteobacteria > Nitrococcales > Nitrococcaceae > Spiribacter. The sequence continues at coordinate 8,830 of JAGXLT010000027.1, read as the reverse complement.
GGCGGTCAGGCTCTGTCACATAAATCGCCAATGGCAGACTGAAAATTACCCACCAGATGCCCGTAACCACAAAGCTCAACAAAACCGCATCTGCCGCCGAACTTAAACCCAGCCAGGCAGGATTAAGCACCGCAACGACACAACCCAGGTACAAAAGCCCACCGCCTAAATAACCCAAACCAAATCCCAGGCCAGACAAAGCGTCCCATTCCGCGCGCGGGGCAACATGCACCAGCAAAGCATCATAAAAAATATTGCCGCCCAGAAATCCCAGACTGGCCAGCACAAACAGAAATGCAGCCAGCTGCCAGTGTCCCGCACCCACCACCGATAAACTGATCGTTCCCAAAACGCCCAGAGCGGTAAAACCCAGCAAAAGCCGCTTATGCGCACCTAACCGATCCGCTATCGAGCCCGCTAATGGCGCAATAAAAATAATCAACAAGCTGGCCGCGGCATTAGCCCAGCCCAAGCGCAAATTGGCGACGGAGGCGGATACATCCTGACTCCAAAAATCCTGAAACATTAACGGAAAAAAACCGGCCAGCACGACCGTCGCAAAGCCCGAGTTAGCCCAATCGTAAAAGGCCCAGGAACGGGCACCATAACGGGTGCCCGGCGTGCTCATCGCCGTCCCATCGGAGCGATTTCACGAACGTCGTAGCGCATGAGTAACGCATCTTCACGGCCATCATCGCAGGGATAGTAACCGGGACGGCGCCCCACTTTTCGAAAGCCCTCAGTTCGATACAGATGCACTGCCGGGAGGTTACTGGGTCGGACTTCTAAATAGACAGATTCTGCCCCCAGGCGGTCTGCCCGCTCGACAGCACGCCGCAATAACCCTCGCCCCAGGCCGTTATTTTGCCAGTCCGGGTGCACCGCCAGATTCAGGACATGTCCCTCACCCGGTCCCATCGAAAGCACAAAATGCCCCACGATGTCTTTTTCTGCCAACTGAACCCAGCACTCATAGCCCATGCGCAGGCAGTCATTAAAGATCCGACGGGTCCAGGGAAAGTCATAGGCACCCGCCTCAACCGTGGCGACCCGGTCAAGATCTGTCAGCCGCATCGGACGCAGACTCATCCTGCCTCCTGTAACGCTCGGCGAAGCAGACGCAGGTCCTCCCATGCGCGCGCTTTCGCTGTGGGCATGCGCAGCAGTTCCGCCAGGGGTTCTGTGACCAGGATAGTGGGGCCTTCGCCTTTTGCATCGGGATTAAGTGGATGCCATTGACCGCGCAGCGTTTCCAGCGGCTGAGCCGAGCCCCATAAGGTTGCCGCGACCTCAGCACCTAATACCAGCCAGTACGGGGAGGACACTGCCTGCTGCAATGCTTTATCCGGCGAGCTCACCAACTGAACGTCGGCGCCCAGGGTTAAATCAATCGCAGCCAGCATGGCATCGAGCAGCTTTGCCTCAGAACTGTTTAAACGATCAGCTGAGACAATTTGCAGCTGCGCTGGCATCGGCGCTACTTGCCGATGCCAGCGCGTAATGCCCATGGCATCTAAAGCAGCCTGCTGACTGTGGCTAAGCCCCTGCATGCTTTCGTGCGTGTTACACGCCCTCCGCCTGCGGGTGGGTCCGATCACCCGAGTTTCGCAAGCGATTAAGTGCATTCAGGTAGGCTTTCGCAGAGGCAATCACAATATCTGTATCCGCCCCCTGACCGTTTACCACACGCCCGCCGCGCTCCAAACGAACCGTGACCTCACCTTGCGCGTCTGTACCCGAGGTAATGTTATTCACTGAGTACAGCAAAAGCTCAGCACGAACCCCCAGAATGCCATCAATCGCTTTAAAGGCGGCATCTACCGGGCCATCACCGGCGGCGGCGTTCTGCTGCTCATTCCCATCGACAAGCAGGGTAAGCTCGGCAACCGGCGTCTCACCCGTCTCAGAGCAGCAACGAAAGGCAACCAGCGTAACGGCCTGATCCTCTTCCATCGCCACGGCCGCTTCAGTAGCGAGGGCCTGCAGATCTTCATCAAAGATCTCGTGCTTCTTATCAGCCAGTTCTTTAAAACGCTGAAACGCTTCATTGAGCTGCCCGGCACTGTCAAACCGAATACCGAGCTCCTCGCAGCGGGCTCTGAACGCATTGCGCCCGGAGTGCTTACCCAGGACCATCCGATTCGTGCCCCAGCCCACATCTTCGGCGCGCATAATTTCATAGGTCTCACGGTGCTTAAGCACACCGTCCTGATGAATGCCCGATTCGTGCGCAAACGCATTAACACCCACAATCGCTTTATTGGGCTGCACCTGAAAGCCGGTAATATTGGCGACAAGACGTGATGTGGGCAGCAGTTCCTTTGCTTCAATTCGTGTATCGCAAGGGAATTCGTCCTGACGCGTACGCACCGCCATCACAATTTCTTCAAGCGCCGCATTGCCTGCCCGCTCACCCAGCCCATTGATGGTGCATTCAATCTGCCGCACCCCTTCACCAAAGCCCGCTAGCGAGTTGGCGACCGCCAGCCCGAGATCATTATGGCAATGCGCCGACCAGACCGCGCGATGCGCATTGGGAATGCGCTGTAACAGCTCTTTAATCAGACCGGCAAATTGCTCGGGCAGGTTGTAACCCACCGTATCGGGAATATTGATTGTTGTGGCGCCCGCATCAATCGCCGCTTCAATAATCCGACACAGGAAATCAGGCTCTGAGCGTCCGGCATCTTCCGGTGAAAACTCCACGTCGTCACACAAATTACGTGCTCGCGCCACAGCCGCCACTGCCCGTTCAAGCACCTGATCAGGCGTCAGCTGAAGCTTTTTCTCCATATGCACGGGTGAGGTCGCGATGAAGGTATGAATCCGACCCGCCGCTGCAGGGGCCACAGCCTCTCCGGCCCGATCAATATCCGCATCATTGGCGCGCGCAAGCCCACAAATTCGTGAATCTTTAATGGTTTCAGCCACAGCGCGCACCGATTCAAAATCACCGCGGCTTGCTGCCGGAAAACCTGCCTCAATGATATCCACGCGCAGTCGTTCCAGGGCCCGCGCAATACGCACTTTTTCTTCGCGCGTCATAGACGCGCCCGGGCTCTGCTCGCCATCGCGAAGCGTGGTATCAAAGATGATCAAATGATCGCCGCTACTCATGCACAAGTCCTCCAGAGGAAACCGACAACGCTATTCTACCCTGCCTGCCGTCGTTTGCGGCGATGTCGCCGTCTAATAACCGTAAAAATAGGCCCCGACATCAGATAGCCCAGCGCCAGTAAAAACAACACCGTCGGCGGGTGCACCGACAACAGCGCCACCGCTAAAACGCCAAGCACCATAAAGACAAAGGGCACGCGATATCGGAAGTCCACATCCTTAAAGCTTTCGTAGCGCACATTGCTGACCATTAAAATAGCCGCGACCAGAGTAATCGCCAGGGCGGGCAACCCCGCCGGCCATCCACCAAAATCCAGCTGATCGCCGGCCCACACCATTCCGGCTAACGCGGCCGCGGCTGCCGGGCTCGGTAGCCCCTGAAAATGACGTTTGTCTGCCGTTCCAGCCTGCGCGTTAAAACGCGCCAGACGCAGCCCGGCGCAGGCCGCATAAATAAACGCCCCCAACCAGCCGAATTTGCCCCAGAACATGCCAAGCTCGGAGAGATCTTCCAGCGCCCACAGATACACCACTAATGCCGGCGCCAGCCCAAACGACACCATATCGGCAAGGCTGTCGTACTGAACGCCAAAGTCACTTTGCGTATTGGTCAGCCGCGCTACGCGACCGTCAAGACCGTCCATTACCATCGCTACAAAAATGGCAATTGCCGCGGTGTCATAGTCACCGTTTTGTGCCGCAACAACCGCATAAAACCCAAAAAACAGGGCCAGCGTGGTAATAAAATTGGGAAGAAAGTAAATGCCCCGCCGCCGAGGGCGGGGCTTAGGGGTATGTTCACTCATCAGTGAAACATCATAGCCGGCAGCGCAATTAGTTGCGATCCCGGTCTACGAGCTGGTTGGCTTTGATCCACGGCATCATGCCACGCAGACGTGCGCCCACTTCCTCAATCTGGTGAGCCTGCGCCTGCCGGCGCATCGCCTTAAGACGCGGCGCATTGGCCTGGTTTTCCAGAACAAACTCTTTGGCGAACTCGCCATTTTGAATTTCCTTGAGGATCTCCCGCATAGCTTGACGAGATTCGTCATTAATCACCCGCGGACCACGCGTAAAGTCGCCATACTCAGCCGTGTTGCTGATGGAGTAACGCATGTTGGCAATGCCGCCTTCATACAGCAGATCAACAATCAGCTTGGTTTCATGCAGCACTTCAAAATAGGCCATTTCCGGGGCATAACCCGCCTCAACCAATGTCTCGAAGCCCGCCTCGATCAGCGCGGTAATACCGCCACACAGCACGGTCTGCTCACCAAACAAATCGGTTTCCGTCTCTTCACGGAAGCTGGTTTCAATAACACCTGAGCGCGCACCACCATTAGCGGCCGCATAGGATAACGCCACATCTCGCGCACGCCCGCTCGCATCCTGATGCACCGCGATCAGGCTGGGTACACCGCCGCCTTCCACGTATGTGGAACGCACTAAATGCCCGGGGCCCTTCGGCGCAATCATAATCACGTCCATATCCGGACGCGGCTCAATCTGCTGATAATGAATATTAAAGCCGTGGGCAAAAGCAATGGCACCGCCCTTGCGAAGGTTTGGCTCCACATGCTCACGATAGACAGCAGCCTGATTTTCATCGGGTAAGGTCAGCATGACCAGATCAGCCATCGCAACGGCCTGCCCAACTTCGGCCACTTCAAGGCCTGCGCCTTTTGCCTTCTCGGCACTGGAAGAACCTGCACGCAATCCAACCACTACCGACACACCCGATTCTTTCAGGTTGTTGGCATGCGCATGACCCTGCGAGCCATAGCCTAAAATGGCGACCTTCATCCCCTTAATAATGGATAGATCTGCGTCTTTATCGTAATAAACCTTCATGACTCCCCTCAATTAACTGATCGCCACGCGCGATACCTATAACGCCCGAACGCACCACCTCCATCGGGGTGCTCGATTCGAGCAGCGCAAGAAACGCATCGAGCTTGCTGCCACGGCCGATAACCTCAATGGTGTAGGTCGTCGCCGTTACATCGACTACTCGTGCATCGAAAATATCCGCAAGGCGTTTAAACTCCTCGCGGGACTCTGTTGAAACCGCCTCTACCTTAACCAGCATGAGCTCTCGCTCAATATGCGTAGCCTCAGTAATATCAACCACTTTCACCACATCAAGCAGCTTGTTGAGCTGTTTTAGGATCTGCTCAACAATGCGCTCATCACCCTGAGTCACCAGAGTCATGCGTGATAGCGTCGCATCATCAGTCGGTGCGACCGTTAGCGAGTCAATATTATACCCACGCGCAGTAAATAGCCCAGCGATTCTGGACAATGCGCCGAACTCGTTTTCGACTAAGATGGAAATTATATGTCGCATGGCCCCTTTTCGCCCGGCCCCGTGTAATCAGGCGCTCAAAGCTAGCGCGCGCACCTCGGCGCGTCAAGGACTGTGCGCTCGCCTCGGGGTCAGCTACCCTATACTTTAAGTTTTCACAAAAGCGACAGGAACCACACTGATGCGAGCATCGCAATTCCCTTTGTTCACGAACAAAGAAACACCGGCTGACGCCGAAATCGCCAGCCATCAGCTCATGCTGAAGGCCGGTTTGATCTCAAGGTTAGGAGCGGGGCTTTACACCTGGCAGCCACTCGGGCTCAGAGTCCTGCGTCGTGTAGAACAGGTGGTTCGTGAGGAAATGGATGCGATTGGCGGGCTTGAGGTGCTAATGCCCGCCGTGCAGCCGGCTGAGCTTTGGGAGGAGTCTGGCCGCTGGTCGCTTTACGGTGCTGAACTGCTGCGCTTAAAAGACCGTCATGACCGGGACTTCTGCATCGGGCCGACGCATGAGGAAGTGATTACCGATTTCCTGCGCCGGGAACTCAGAAGCTATCGCCAGCTGCCACTGACGTTTTACCAGATTCAAACTAAATTTCGCGATGAACGCCGGCCACGCTTTGGCGTGATGCGCTCACGCGAGTTTGTAATGAAAGACGCCTATTCCTTTCACTTGGATCAGGCCTCATTACAAGCCACTTACGATGATATGCAGCAGGCCTATATCCGCATTTTTGAGCGGCTCGGGCTGCGGTTTCGTGCCGTGGGTGCAGACAGCGGCGCTATTGGTGGCAGCGTCTCTGAAGAGTTTATGGTGCTTGCCGATTCGGGTGAAGATGAAATCGCCAGCTGCACCCAGTGTCAGTACGCGGCCAACACCGAACTGGCCACAAGCCGTTTGCCGGCAGCCGACAACTCCATCACGCCGGCACCAGCCAGTGAAGAGCCAACCCCCGGCATCCACACGGTGGCTGAGCAGTGCAAGGCACTCGGCATTGAACCGACTCAGGTGCTAAAAAGCGTGGTGGTAATGGCCGATGACTCGCCTGCCGTGCTGTTTGTGGCCGGCGATGACGAGCTGAATTTAATTAAAGCCGCCAAGGCGCTGGGTGTCGATGAAGTGCGATTAGCTGAGCCGGAAGAAGCGCTGCAAGCCACTGGCGTGCCACGCGGGTTTATCGGGCCTATCGGTTTACCAGAGGGGCTGCGGCAGTGCGTCGATATCCGAGCCGCCGGGCTGGTGAACTTTTCAACCGGCGCCGGCCGGCAAGACTATCACTGGGTTAATCTGAACTGGGGCCGAGACGTTACGCTGCCTGAACAAGCAGACTTACGTACCGTGACGGCCGGTGAAGGCTGTCCGCGCTGCGACCAGGGCCAACTTGCAATCGACCGCGGCATTGAGGTGGGTCATATTTTTCAGCTTGGCAGCAAGTACAGCGAAGCGATGAACGCCCGCGTACTGGATGAAGACGGCAAGCAGCAACCGCTGATCATGGGCTGTTATGGCATTGGCGTCAGCCGCGTTGTTGCCGCCGCTATCGAGCAAAATCATGATGAGCAGGGGATTATCTGGCCGGCGCCCCTTGCGCCCTTTGATGTCGCTCTAGTCAGCATTGGCGATGATCGCTCGGCGGCGGTCTTAGAGGTGACAACTGAACTCCATGACCAGCTGCAAGCCGCCGGCCTCTCGGTACTTTGGGACAACCGAGAAGCCCGCCCGGGCGTTAAATTTGCCGATATGGAGCTAATAGGCGTTCCCCATCGAGTGGTTGTGGGCGAACGGGGCTTAAAAAACGGGACCCTGGAATACCGGGGCCGATCTGATAGTCAGGCTTTGGATTTGCCGATAGATCAGGTGGTCGCCTTTTTATCAGATAAAACGGGATCTCCGTCCTCATCCAAGACCGGATAGGGTTGACCGCGATTGTTGAAATGTTTCGCCAATCGCGGGTGCAGCCACTCAAATAGAATGCGCTCATAGTCCGGCGCGGCAATCCGCGGTGCATCGTACATGCCTGCGACTGATCGCTGTCGCTGCGCTTCAAACAGAATCACAGCAGCTGCCACCGACACATTTAATGATTCGACAAAGCCGGCCATCGGAATCGTAATGTGCCGATCAACGGCCGCTGCCGCTGCTTCGCTAACGCCCCACAACTCAGCACCAAGCAGAATAGAACACGGGCGGGTGTAATCCACATCACGAAAATCAACGGCGGTTGCAGACAAATGCGCTGCGTAAACGGCCATACCCTGGCGTTGCTGTGCAATGATCGCCGCTTCGACATCTGAGTAGTTGGTCACATTGACCCACTCTGCTGCACCAGCGGCATAGTGCTGCTTCACCGATAGTGGCTGACCCGGCTGCACGGCGTGCACGTCACACACACCCACCGCATCGCAGGTTCGTACAATCGCACTTAAGTTATGTGGCTTATGGACCTGGTCTAAAATGACACTTAAATCAGGCTGTCGCCGATCCAGCACAGCCCGACACCGGGCTAATCTTTGTGCGCTCAATGCCCTATCCTCATCCTAACGGCAGCCGGTATTCTACGGGTAAGATGAAAAAACGCATACTGATTGCAGGATGTGGCCGGATCGGCCAACGACTAGGCCAAGCCCTAGCCAAAGAAGGGCATACCGTTTTCGGATTACGCCGAAGCGCGACGGCTTTACCAATAGAGATTCAAAGTATTCAGGCTGACTTGTTAGAGTCGGACTCGCTTAGCATCGCCATACCTGAGCAGCTTGATCAGGTTGTCTACATCCTTACTCCCAGCGAATACACTGAAGCAGGCTATGCCGCCGCCTACGTTGAAGGGTTATCCAACCTACTGAATGTAATGAGCGCACAGGCCGGCTCCCTACCCAGAGTGATTTTTGCTTCAAGTACCAGTGTGTATGGGCAAAACGCAGGCGAGTGGGTGGATGAAAACAGCCCTACCCAGCCCGAGCGTTTCTCCGGCCGGCGGTTACTGCAAGCGGAGCAGCTTGCCAAAAACTATAACGGCGAATTTATCAGCGTACGCTTTTCGGGAATTTATGGGCCGGGACGAGAGCGGCTTATCGAGAAAGTAAAAGCGGGGGCCAGCTGTCAGGCAGCGCCGCCTTTATACACCAACCGAATACACGAAACCGACTGCGTCGGAATCCTTAAACATATCGGGGGATTGAGCCAACCGGCCGGCTGCTATTTGGCCAGTGACCAACGGCCATCGACACAATGTGAGGTCATGCAATGGCTCGCAGAAACATTAAACGTGGAAGCGCCAACATCCATTAACGGCACAACATCGGGGCGCCGATGCAATATCAGCCGCCTGCAAGGCAGCGGCTATCACTGGATCTATCCTGACTTCCGCAGTGGCTATGCGCCGCTGATTAACGGCGACTCCGCTCTCG
>JAGXLT010000210.1 GCA_018334525.1 Gammaproteobacteria bacterium | reverse complement strand
TATACCCTGAGCGCACTTTATTTACGCTTCATTTTGGGACATGACCCCGGCAACCCGGCGCGTGAGCCGTTACTGCCGCCGGACATCCTGGTGGTCACCTTTACCATTGCTGCTACCAAAGAGCTCAGCGATCGAATTCGCGCTCGATTGACCGCAGCGGCAGCCTGTTTTTCCGGTTATGCAGAACCGGATCCGAAGGATGCCGTTCTTAACGGACTGCTTGAAGCTTACCCGGCCGGACCGGAACGCGAGAAATACGCAGCACATCTGCAAGCGGCTACTGATTGGATGGATGAGGCTGCTATTTACACCATTCACGGTTTTTGCAACCGCATGCTGACCCAACATGCGTTTAACTCCGGCAGCCCGTTTGACCTGACACTCAGCCCGGACGAGGCGATGATTCGCGAAGAGGCGACGGCGGATTACTGGCGTGAGCACTTTTATCCTCTCTCAGAGTCGGTATTAGAGACTGTTGGCGCCTCAATATCAGGCAACCCAAAATCACCCAGACTGTCCTTGGACTACTTCCGTCGGTCACTCAAGGAGCTGATGAAAAAGGGCACAGCCCTGGCACCGCCCCCCAATGAACCACCTACTAACGCGTTGGTAAAACAATCCGGGCAGTGGCATGAGGCTATTCACGCGATACGAGATGCTCTCGGGCATCTTGATACATTTAATAGCGCCCTGGAAAAGGCCTGGGAAGACGGTGTGCTCAAAAAGAACTCGCCGAACCAGAAAGCCTGGCAGAGTAAGGGATTGCCCGCGCTTAAGGCATGGAAAGCGCAACCTGATGTCCTTTTGCCCCAACCGGATGAAATCGATCTAACCAAGCTGACTGTCGATGCACTCAAAAATGGCCTACGCGTTAACCAGACGCTGCCAACGAGCTTAAGCGAACACCCACTGCCGGCCGCGGTAGAACGGTTTAATGAAATTTGCCAGACCATCGAGGCATCGTCTTCCAGTTTATATGCCCATGCCTTGCAATGGATTGAGGCACGCATTCAACAGACCAAAGAGCAACGCGGGCTCATTGCATATAACGATATGCTCACACGATTGCTTGACGCTCTAAATAAACCCGTCGCCGGGGACGCACTTGCCAATACCATTCGCGAGCAATTTCCCATTGCTCTGATTGATGAGTTTCAGGACACCGACGCCGAGCAGTATGGGATTTTTCAGGCAATTTATCCGCAATCAGAGCCCTCAGCGCACAGCCTCTTCCTGATTGGTGATCCAAAACAGGCCATTTACGGCTTTCGTGGTGCGGATCTGGACACTTATCTCGAAGCCGCTAGTGAGGTGCCGACTCCGCGGCGCTATACCCTGGGGCGTAATTATCGGTCGACAGCTGAAATGGTTTCGGCCACCAACACACTTTTTGATCAGTCGCCCAGCGCGCCGGATCAATTTCTACAACCGATGATTCGCTTTTATCCGGTTGATTACGCCGATCAGAAAAAGCAATTTCTGGTGAACGGAGAAATTTCACCTGCTCTGACCATTTGGCAGCATTCATCCGCCCTCGGCGCGACCGATTATCAGGAAATCATGGCCGCCCGATGTGCGGATCAAATCGATCAACTATTAAAAATTGGAGAAAGCGGCCAGACCGGCTTTAAAAGCGCAGACACCTTTAAACCCCTGCAAGCGGCGGATATCGCCATTCTGGTTCGCACCGGCAAAGAAGCTGATGTCATCCGCCAGGCGCTGCAGCGCCGCGGGCATCGATCTGTTTACTTATCCGATCAGGATAATGTGCTGCAAACACAGCAAGCGCAGGATGTACTGAACTGGTTGTACGCGATGGCTGAACCGGAATCCGAGCGCCGGGTTCGCACTGCCATTGGTACCGCATCGTTAAACTACAGCTGGGGCGAGCTGCATTCGATGTTCACGAATGATGCCCGCTGGGAAATGCTGCTGGAGTCTTTTTGGAACTATGCCCGACTTTGGCGACAACGCGGTATTTTACCGGCCCTTCGTCGTTTAATTTACGACCATCAGCTCGCACCACGGCTCTTACCGGAAATCCGAGGCGAACGGCAGCTCAGTAATATTTTACAAATTTCCGAAATACTTCAGGAAGTCTCAGTCACATTGGATGGACCTGCAGCGCTCATTCGTTGGCTAAACGAGCAGATGGCCCAAAGCGATGAATCCACGCCCGCGGACGAACAGATTCTGCGTCTGGAAAGCGATGCGAATCTCATTCAGGTCGCAACGATTCATAAATCCAAGGGCCTGGAATACCCGCTGGTTTTTCTGCCCTTCATTTGCAGTCATAGAAAAAGCACAAGTGAGGATGAGCAGGCGCAACAAGCTGAAGCATTGCGCTTGTTCTACGTTGCCGCAACGCGTGCAGTGCATGCCTGCTGGCTTGGAATAGCGCCCCTTAAGTCGCTGCAAAAAACAGCCATCGGCCACTTAATCGGATGCCAATCTGAACCAACGCCTGAGGACCTAAAGGTCCTGCTTGATGCGCTGGCTGCTAAAGACCCGAACATTCAGCTCGAAGCTGTCTCGGATACGCTGCAGTCATCACTCATCAATACGCCACCCTCAGCCAACACCGAAATACCCGGCATGGCTATAGCCCGCACCTTTAAGGCGAATCCACCGCATGCAGAGCGGTGGTGGATCGCCAGTTATAGCGCGTTAATTGCAGATGGGCCGAAAGCATGGACGCCGGGCACTGCCGAGGAAGATCGGTTTGTTGAGGAAACTCAAAATGCGGCGCCCAACCCAACGGACGCTCTGCCCAGGGAAGGCGTGCATGCGCTGCCAAGCGGCCCGGCCACAGGCACG
>JAGXLT010000026.1 GCA_018334525.1 Gammaproteobacteria bacterium | reverse complement strand
CGGGTCTTCGCTAAAAACGCTGACCTCGTGACCAATGAGTGTGGTGGGCAAAAACGAATCACTATTAATCCAAACCTTGCCGTCTTCACCGATACTGCGCACCTGCATGCGAATTTTATCGGCATGACCGATAACCATGACTTTAAACCGATCGGTATCACCCGGATGCGTGTCGAGAATCACGCCCGCATGCCCTTTAAAAGACTGCACGGCCCACCCTTTTGGTGCAAACGATTCAAAATAGGGTTTGATCACGCCATGAGACATCGCCCCTTCCAGTCCAATCGGACTGGGTGCTGCCAGAATGTCACGCATGAGTTTAAACTGGCTATCGGGCATGGAATTTGCCCAAGGATGGGAAAGCTTTGCCATTCTTGCCGCTCCGTTGTAATGCAAAACCCGTAGGATAACGCGTTAAATGAAACCGGTCATTCTTCTGCCCCGCCCTGCAAGCGAAAGCCAGACACATCGAGCATTATGGGCCACCCCTTTCGGCACGATGGAATTACGTGGGAGTAAAAACGCATTGCATGAGAGCCGATTTATTAATGATATCCGTGCCGATCAGGAAGCGCTTCCTGATCCCTGGTATGACGCAGCCCTGCCGTTAAACTTAGCGGTTCATGGCACCGAATTTCAGTGTCAGGTCTGGCAAGCGCTTCTGTCAGTCGAGTCGGGATTAACGCTGAGCTATCGGGCCCTCGCCGAAAGGATCCAGCATCCCACCGCAACTCGCGCCGTCGCCAACGCCGTGGCCGCAAACCCATTACCCGGCATCATTCCCTGTCACCGTGTTATTCGCCTCAACGGGCAGCTTGGCGGCTATTCTCAAGAGCTGTGGCGTAAAGCCGCACTCCTAAACGCCGAATCAAAAGGATCGACCCTCTATGCCATTTGCTAATGCCCCCATCCCGACCCGAGAAGAGGGCCTAAAAAGACTCGAGGCCTTTTTACCTTATGCCGGTGCCCATTACCGTGAGCATCGTAATGACGTGCGCCACCCCACTGGACTCCCTACCGTCTCAAGCCTTTCACCATGGCTTCGTCATCGCTTAATCACCGAAGAAGAAGTCATTGCCGCTGCCATCGCACACCATGGAAGTAATGATGCCGAGAAGTTTATTCAGGAAGTTTTCTGGCGGGTTTATTGGAAAGGCTATCTGGAGCAGCGCCCCACCCTGTGGAAGGAGTATCGCCAAACGCCACCCACACAGTCTGACGCCCCAAGCGGCATTGAATGTCTGGATGCCTGGGAGGCTGAACTCAAAAACACCGGCTATCTGCATAATCATGTTCGCATGTGGTTCGCGAGCATTTGGCAGTTCACCCTGGGGCGGTCCTGGCAATCCGGTGCCGATTTATTTTTGCGTTATCTAATTGATGGAGATCCCGCCTCGAACACGTTGTCGTGGCGATGGGTCGGGGGATATCACACCAATAACAAAATCTATCTCGCGAGCACACGGAATATTGAAAAACACACACTGGGGCAACACAGCCCGACCGGACTGGCACGCGGCGTCACTCCGCCCCCGCCGGCCCCAGTGCCCGCTCGCATTCCTTTGCCTGCGCCTGAAGCCTGGGAGGTCACCACCCGAACGGGTTTGTTAATTACCGAAGACGACCTCTGCCCCGAAAGCCTGTTTGGTCAGCAACCATGGGCTTATACAGCTGGCTTATGCGCAACGGAATGGCGCTCGGCGTTACCCGTGGGTGAGGCACCTAAGCAATTCGCTCGTGAAGCAGTAGCAGACGCCTTACGCAGGAACAGGCCCGAAGCTAATGCGCCGTCCGCGCAGTTTGACGCGAATGATGCCGCATTTAACCGGTTAGCCGAGAAACTTTCTCAGGCCGGAGTCAAACGGCTTTTAACCGCCTATGTGCCCTGCGGCCCCACCGCGGATGCCGTTCACGCTCTGCGTTTAGTGCTTCAGGCACATGGCATAAACGTCATTGCGGTGCCGCGCGCCTGGGATTTACGCTGGTGGCCGCTTGCCACACACGGCTTTTTCCGGTTCTGGAAAGGCGTCGACCTAACCGATCTTTGATAGCGCAGCCAGAGTAGGCACACCGCTTAGCTCCGGATCCACAGCTGCACCCAGCTTAGTCTCTTCGGCATCATGCAAAATATTCGCCCGACCGACAATGAGCGGATCAACATTACCAATACGTTGTAAGTCTCTGTTCGTATAAGGAATGTGATGCAAGGTGTACCGCATGGCATTGAGCCGGGCTCGCTTTTTACAATCCGACTTCACCATGATCCAAGGCGCCTCGGATATATCGGTGTAAAAAAACATCTGTTCTTTCGCGGCGGTGTAATCGTCCCACTTATCGAGTGACGCCATGTCAATGGGGCTGAGCTTCCATTGTTTTAACGGATGCGCTTCACGCTCTTTAAACCGCCGACGTTGCTCATCACGGCTGACCGAGAACCAGAATTTAATGACATGAATACCTGAGCGAACCAGGTTTCTTTCAAACTCAGGCGCCTGCCGAATGAATTCCGCATATTCCTCATCCGTACAAAAACCCATCACTCGCTCGACGCCAGCCCGGTTGTACCAGGAGCGATCAAATAACACCATTTCCCCGGCTGTTGGCAAATGCTGCACATACCGCTGGAAATACCATTGGCCCTTCTCAATATCCGTTGGCTTTTCGAGCGCCACCACGCGTGCGCCACGCGGATTGAGATGTTCCATAAAACGCTTAATCGTGCCGCCTTTTCCGGCCGCATCCCGCCCTTCAAATAAAATAACAACCCGGGCACCCGTCTCTTTAACCCATCGCTGCAGTTTTAATAGCTCCCGCTGAAGATCATATTTCTGCTGCTCATAGGTTTTACGCCGGAGTCGGTTGAGATAGGGATAGCCGCCCTGCCGCCAATTTTCCGATAAGGCATCATCGCCGCTAACCGCCTGCCCGCGCTGCCGTGCGACTTCCTCATGCATCAGAGCCCGGCGCAGAATAGTAACGTCATCTGGGGACGCACCTTCAATAATCGCGGCAATATCTTCAGCCAGCCGGGCCAGCTTTTTCTTTGACTTACCCTTAGCCTCTATTGCCTCGTTAGAGATATCACGCAGAGCAGATTCCATGCTTTCATTAGCGGCCTCTATGGCATTATTCACATCACGGTTTTCCATCAGACACTTCACTATTACGCTTCATTCTGAGCTTACCGTAGCAAGTGCCCAACAGGAGGTAGCTGATCTAAGACAAGATTTATAGCAATACCCGCTCTACCCCACCCGCACGTACCGATTCAACAAAACGATTGGGCCAATCCTCGCCCAGCAGATGCTTCGCCATTTCCGTCACGATATAGTCCGCCTCAACCCCGGTGTCTTCGCTGTAACGAGACAACCCCTGCAGGCAGGCCGGACAAGAGGTCAGCATTTTGACTTTACCCTTCTCCGCGACCGGCGCGCCTGTCAGCGTTTCAAGCCCAGCGTTAATCTCTTCTTCCTTGCGGAAGCGCACCTGCGTGGCAATATCCGGACGGGCCACCGCAAAGGTGCCGGCTTCTCCACAGCATCGATCATTTAGCGCGACCTCCTGGCCCATCAAAGCCGAGGCCACCGATTCACCTGTCTGCGTTTTCATCGGTGTGTGGCAGGGCTCGTGATAGAGATATTGAGTTCCCTCTATGCCATTGAGCTGATAGCCCTTCTCCAATAGGTACTCGTGGATATCCAACAAACGGCAATCCGGAAAGATCTGCTGGAATTCGTATTTTAAGAGCTGATCCATACAAGTGCCGCAAGACACGACAACCGTGCGAATATCGAGATAGTTCAGCGTATTGGCAACACGATGAAACAGCACCCGATTTTCAGTGGTGATCTGCCTGCCCTTCTCGATATCACCCGAAGAAGTCTGCGGATAGCCACAACACAGATAGCCCGGTGGCAGGACAGTCCGGGCGCCTGAGTCATGCAACATGGCAAGCGTTGCTAAGCCGATCTGACTAAACAGGCGCTCTGACCCGCAACCGGGAAAATAAAATACGCTGTCTGACTGTTCGTCCGTACGCGATGGGTTAGAGAGGATGGGTACATACCGGGGATCCTCAGCACCAATCAGCTGGCGCATGGTTTGACGCGGTAATGCGTCAGGCAATGGTTTACGAAGAAAATGCACAACTTGCGCCGGCACACCGGATAAGTCTCGCGTTGGGCGGGGCCGATGCTTAACAGTCGAGTCCGGCACACTATCTCGCGTCCCCGCTAAGCCAACTTGTCGTGCCAGATGATGCCCGAGGCGCTGAGCGCCATATCCCCATTGCATCATGCCTCGCCGCATCAAACGGATCTGTCCTGAATCGGTGATATTCAAAAACGCCATGGCCGCTTTTGAAGCCATACTCTCTCGCCGTTTGCCCTGTTTTTTCAGGGCATGACGCATCTTGATCGTAACCTCACCATAATCAATGTTGACCGGGCATGGCGTTACGCAGCGATGGCAGATTGTGCAATGATCAGCAATGTCATTCATCTCAGTCCAATGCTGTAATGAAAGCCCCCGGCGCGTTTGTTCTTCGTACAAAAACGCTTCGATTAAAAGATTTGTTCCGAGAATTTTATCGCGGGGTGAGTAGCGTAGATTCGCCCGCGGCACATGCGTTGTGCAGACCGGCTTACATTTTCCGCAACGCAAACAGTCTTTAATATCTTCGTTAAGCTCGCCCAGCTCACTTTGCTCAAGAATAAGGGCTTCTTCCTGAACCAACCGCAAAGAAGGTGTGTAAGCGGCGTCAAGATTTGCACCATCAAGCAACTTACCACGATTAAAATGCCCCTGAGGATCAACCTCCCTCTTATAGGCTGCAAATGCCTGACGTTGCGCGGGTTCCAAGTACTGAAACTTGGTAAGACCTATGCCATGTTCACCGGAGATAACACCATTCAGGCTTTTAGCCAGAGCCATAATCTGGTCTACCAGCTCGTCCGCGCGCCGCATCATTGCGTAGTCGTTAGAATGCACAGGGATGTTGGTATGCACGTTCCCATCGCCCGCGTGCATGTGCAGCGCAATGAAAAGCCGGCTCGATCGTAGTTGTTTATGAATCGCGTTGAGCTTATTACGGACGGGCTCAAAATCACGACCATCATAAATTTCATTAAGTTTCCGAGCGACTTCATCCCGGTAAGATACCCGTCGTTCACGACGCAGCAGCTGATTGAGCGTATCTGAGTCCTGAGCCTCTACAGCGTTTAAGAGCCCCTGCCAGTCTTCTTTTACTGCCTGTAGATGTAGCAGCGCCGCCTGCCGTTTGCGCGCGAGGATACTGCCGCCCTCAGAACTGGTAGACAGATCTTCGCGAGCTGCATAATCGGCCTTTGCACTAAGCTCCGCCATCGGGCCTTCAAGATATTCGTGCGCAGCCTCCAGAATAGTCAGTTTGTTACGCAGCGATTCAACAATATTTATTTGTTCAATGCCCTCGCTGTAATCAGCGAGACGATCAAGCGGAATCACAACATCTTCATTGATCTTAAAAGCGTTGGTATGTGCTGCAATGGCAGCAGTGCGGGAGCGATCCGCCCAGAAAGTTCGTCGCGCTTCAGCGGATACCGCAATAAACCCATCGGCATCCCGCGTACTCACTCGGCTAACCATATCTTCAGCCGCAGCCTGACATGCGGCGTCATCATCACTGGCAATATCGGCTAATAAAAGCATGCGCGGTTTTTCGCCACGCTCCCCTTTTGGCGCATAACCCACGGCGCGAATATACCGCTCGTCCAAATGCTCAAGACCAGCTAACTGCACGGCCGGATTTGCCTCTAAGGTGTCGATAACCTCAACAATCGACGGCACCGCCTGATGTAAATCCGTTCCATAGAACTCTAAACAAACGGTACGCGTAAACTTGGGCATGACATGCAGAATGAAGCGTGCCGAGGTAATCAACCCGTCACAGCCCTCTTTTTGAACGCCAGGCAACCCGCCTAGCACCTTGTCCGTAACATCTTTACCCAAGCCGATCTTGCGTAAGCTCGCCCCGGGCAGAGCAATAACCGTTGGCTCACCGATCGGAGTTTTGCCATCTGCGGCAAAACGCGATACCCGAAAGCGCACCGTCTCCTGACAGTGAATTTTGCCCAGGTTATGTTCCAACCGCTCGATTTCCAGCCACTCAGCATTTGGAGTGACCATTCGCCAACTCGCCAAATTATCGAGCGTGGTTCCCCAAAGAACCGCCTTTTTACCGCCGGCATTCATGGCAACATTTCCACCAATCGTGCTCGCATCGCTCGAAGTCGGATCCACCGCAAAGACGAGGCCGGCTCGATCGGCGGTTTCCTCAACCCGTCGCGTGACCACACCCGCTTCGACCGCGATGGTAGGCACTGCGCGCTCAACGCCCGGCAATGGGGTGAGCTCGACCGCCCCGATCCTCTCCAGCTTCTCGGTATTAATAACCGCTGAGAAGCCATCAAGCGGTACCGCCCCACCCGTATACCCCGTGCCACCGCCACGGGGAATAACAGTTAACCCCAGCTCTATAGCACTGGCGACCAGGGCTGCCATTTCCGCCTCTGAATCAGGTGTCAGCACAACGAAGGGCAAGGCCACCCGCCAGTCAGTGGCATCTGTCTGATGAGCCGCGCGGCTTAATCCGTCAAAACAAACGTTATGCGCAGCTGTATGGGGAGAGAATGCCTTGAGTGCCCGTACGCGTAACTTTTGAATCTCGCTAAATTGCTGCTCAAAGCGCTCTACGGCTAGCCGGCATGTATTTGCTAATGCCAAAGCCTGGGTATTACCATCCGCTCGCCGGTCAATCTGCTCAAGCCGATGCCGCATCGCGTCGGTTAATGCCCGCCGACGCTCGGCATTACTCAACAGATCTTCTTGGATATACGGGTTGCGATCCACAACCCATAAATCGCCCAGCACCTCGAAGAGCATTCGCGCAGAAATACCGGTACGGCGCTGCTCACGCAGCGTCTCTAAAATCTCCCATCCCTCCCGACTTAAGTAGCGTTGAACAATTTCACGATCAGACGATGAGGTGTAGTTGTAAGGGATCTCGCGAATTCTGGGCGGGGCGGAAACAGACATGATCGCTAAAAACTCCAGGAAAAATTCCAACCACCATGATACGTAGGTTGAACCGTGAATTCTTACTGCGCTGTCTTCCATCGTCGGAATATGGAAAAATAATGCCCGGTTAAACGTATAAGTAACTGACAGAGAGACCCATTATGAGCACGATTCAGGTCCCCGCCGGCGGCGAACCCATTACTAGAACCAACGGTATTCTAAACGTACCCGACAACCCCATCATTACCTACATCGAAGGTGACGGGATCGGCATCGATATTACGCCGGTCATGCATCGGGTGGTGGACGCGGCGGTTGAAAAAGCCTATGGCGGTAGCCGACAGATTCATTGGATGGAAGTCCTCGCGGGCGAGAAAGCCAACAACGAGGTCGGCGCCTGGCTGCCTGATGAAACGGTGGAGGCCATTCGCCAGTACCTTATCTCTATTAAAGGTCCGATGACCACCCCGGTCGGTGGCGGAATCAGATCGCTCAATGTGGCGCTTCGTCAGGTTTTGGATCTTTACATTTGCCTGCGACCGGTACGCTGGTTTGACGGCGTTCCTTCTCCGGTAAAACGTCCGGAAGAGGTCGATATGGCCATATTCCGTGAGAATACCGAAGACATCTACGCCGGCATCGAGTTTGAAGCCGGTTCTGCTGAAAATGAACAATTCAAAGCGCTGCTCAAAGAGCACTTCCCATCTGCCTATGCCAATATTCGGTTTACTGACGAATGCGGTATCGGTATTAAGCCGATCTCTCGAGAAGGTACAGAGCGGCTTGTGCGCGCAGCTATCCGTTATGCCATCGACAACAAGAAAAAGTCGGTCACTATCGTGCACAAGGGCAACATCATGAAGTACACCGAGGGTGCATTCCGCACCTGGTCGTACGAGCTCGCTGAGCGTGAGTTTGGTGCTGAAACATATACCTGGTCTGAGTGGGAGCGCAC
Organism: Gammaproteobacteria bacterium; assembly: GCA_018334525.1. Taxonomy (GTDB): domain Bacteria; phylum Pseudomonadota; class Gammaproteobacteria; order Nitrococcales; family Nitrococcaceae; genus Spiribacter. The sequence continues at coordinate 875 of JAGXLT010000026.1, read as the reverse complement.
CGTTGCGGCTAAAGGGCAGGCAGCGGCAAATGAAGAGCAGGACGCAGCAGTCGCAGCAGGACGTATCCTGATTAAAGATTCCATTGCGGATATTACGCTCCAGCAGGTCCTCACGCGGCCAACCGACTTTGACGTGATTGCCACAATGAACCTTAATGGGGATTACCTTTCCGATGCTCTGGCCGCGCAAGTCGGCGGCATTGGTATCGCGCCTGGTGGCAACATTAATGAGCAGTCCGGGCATGCCGTCTTTGAGGCGACCCACGGCACTGCACCGAAGTATGCCGGCAAAGATATGGTGAACCCCGGCTCGCTCATTCTCTCCGCTGAAATGATGCTTCGGCATATCGGCTGGACAGAAGCGGCAGATCTGATCATCAAAGGCATGGACCAGGCGATCGCAAGTCGTGAAGTGACGTATGATTTTGCTCGATTAATGGACAACGCCACGAAGGTGAGTTGCTCCCAGTTTGGCGAAGCGATGATTCGTCATATGGAGGACTGACCATTCCCTCCACACGCGAAGCTACCGGGCGGGCGGCACTTGTCGCCCGCACAGCTTGGCGTATTAATGATGGCTTTGATCGATATAATCAGGATTTCCGACGAATAACAGCTCGTGCCAAGAAACGGTTTGTCGCCCGTGACTGGAAGGGCCAGATGGCCGACATCGCACGTCGCGTTGAACTCTATGAGCAATGGGCTCAGCGTACTGTTAAGCATTTACACACCGACCTCGGCGATCAGATAACCGATCATAAGCTGTGGGAGGCTGTTCGTGAGTACTTCGGTCGGCGCATTGAAGACATACCCGACGCCGGGTTTGCCAAAACCTTCTACAATTCGATAACCCGACGTGTGTTTGGCACTCGCGG
>JAGXLT010000209.1 GCA_018334525.1 Gammaproteobacteria bacterium | reverse complement strand
TACTGTTTGAGAAGGGCGGGGCTATCACGATTTGGGTCAACCGATACAAACAGCACCTCAGGGACTGCCTCAGGCGCCTGTTCCTCAAGGTCGACTAAAACCCCTGTGAGTTGCGCTAAGGTCATCGGGCAAACATCGGGGCAGGAGGTAAAGCCGAAAAAGAGCAATTGCCAGTCCTGCGCAAGCGCATCAGTCGGCAAAGGTGCACCATTGTGATCAATTAAGGTGACATCAGGTAATGGGCGGGATTCTGGCAGCACCGTGCCGCTGAACGGCGCGTTTGCCGCTTCTTGGCGTGCCAGTTCGTTAAGGAGGTATTGTCCCCCGACCACAACCAGCAGGGCGCTCAGTGCAATCACCCCAAGGAATAAAAACAAACGATTTTTTCGCATCCACCTATTATGCCATTAGAATTGCGGAATGAAGATTGAACTCCCCGGCGAATTAGTCACCCTGCTCGATATTATCCGTTGGGCGGCCAGTCAGTTTGAAATAACCGGCCTGCATTTTGGTCATGGCACCGATAATGCGCTAGATGAAGCCGCGGCGTTGGCTTTGGGTGTATTGCGTTTACCCCCTGATTTACCGGCTGTCTGGTTGCAGAGTCGGGTTTCACAGGCCGAGCGCACGGCTTTGGCAAATGCGTTGGAAGCCCGTCTGACTGAACGTCGTCCGGTCCCTTATATCGTTGGCGAAGCCTGGTTTTGCGGGCTGTCGTTTGCAGTGGATGAGCGCGTTTTGATTCCGCGCTCGCCAGTGGCGGAGCTGATTGAGGCCGGGTTTGCGCCGTGGTTAGAGGCTGACTCGATCTCTCAGGTGGTTGATGTAGGTACGGGCAGTGGCTGTATTGCGATAGCCTGCGCCCTGGCTTTGCCGAATGCGCAGGTCACCGCAACGGATATTTCAGCAGACGCGCTAAAAGTGGCAGAGGTTAATGTGACGCGGCATGGCGTTGCTGATCAGGTGCGTTTATTGCATTCCGATTTGCTCTCAACGCTGCCCGAATCGGCAACGCTGGATCTCATTATCAGTAATCCGCCCTATGTGGATGCTGCCGCTATGGCAGCACTGCCCCAGGAATATCGGCATGAGCCGGCATCAGCACTGGCTGCTGGTGAGGATGGAATGGATATCGTACGGCGATTATTGCCCGAGGCAGCGCATCGATTGAGCGATCACGGTATCCTGATTGTTGAAATTGGTTATGGTGCAGCCGCTTTTGAGGCAGCGTTCCCAAATTTATCCGTAACCTGGGTTGAGTTCGAGCGGGGTGGCACTGGCGTTTTCATTGTGGATGCGGCCACGTTGCGCAATGCGTTTTTGACGGAGTAAGCGAGTAAGCATGTCTGGGAATACGTTCGGTCGATTATTTTCGGTAACCACCTTTGGCGAGAGCCACGGGCCGGCGCTGGGCGCGATTGTTGATGGCTGCCCGCCCGGTCTGGCTTTAAGTGAACAGGATCTGCAGGGTGACCTGGATCGGCGGCGGCCGGGTACATCCCGGCATACCTCTCAGCGACGTGAAACCGATGAGGTGCGCATTTTATCGGGCGTTTTCGAGGGCGTGACAACGGGCGCACCCATTGGCCTTCTGATCGAAAACATGGATCAGCGCTCACGCGATTATTCCAAAATTGCGGATGTATTTCGGCCGGGCCATGCGGATTACACGTATTGGCAGAAGTTTGGTACTCGTGATTATCGCGGTGGCGGGCGTTCGTCAGCGCGTGAAACGGCGTTGCGGGTAGCGGCTGGTGGCATCGCCAGAAAATATTTACAAGAACGTCTGGGCGTGCAGATTCGTGGCTGGCTATCGCAGCTTGGCCCGATTAATCTGAATTTAGAAGATTGGGATGAGGTCGATAACAATCCATTTTTCTGTGGCGAGCCTGCGCGGCTTTCAGAGCTCGAGGCCTACATGGACGCGCTGCGTAAGGAGGGCGACTCGGTGGGCGCTGCCGTCGGAGTGCTTGCTCGGGGTGTGCCGCCAGGCTTAGGTGAGCCGATATTTGATCGGCTCGATGCCGATTTGGCGCATGCGCTGATGAGCATTAACGCAGTCAAAGGCGTAGAGATTGGCGCAGGGTTTGCAAGCGCTGGCCAAAAAGGCACCGAGCATCGTGATGAGATTTCGCCCGAGGGTTTTCTGTCGAATAATGCCGGCGGCACGCTGGGTGGTATTTCCACCGGCCAGGATGTGGTGGCTAAAATTGCGCTTAAACCCACTTCCAGCATCCGTTTGCCCGGGCAGTCCGTTGATATTCACGGTAAGGCAGTTGAAGTGGTCACAACGGGTCGGCATGACCCGTGTGTGGGCATTCGGGCCACGCCGATTGCCGAGGCGATGATGGCAATTGTGTTGCTGGATCATTATCTGCGGCACCGGGGGCAGAACGCTGACGTCGACTCGGGTACGCCGATCATTCCCGCGCAGCCTGCTTCGTCTGATCCATAATGCCGGTACGCCTGCCATACGGGCGTATTTCGGCGTTTTATTTTGCTTTTTTCGCCGTGCTTGGTGTGCTGTCGCCCTATTGGGGACCGTACCTTAAAGGGCGAGGGTTTGAAGCCGCTGAAATCGGCACGCTAATCGCTTTACTGCATGCCACCAAAATTATCGCGCCCAATTTATGGGGCTGGCTGGCAGATGTCAGCGGCCGGCGCATGCCGATTATCCGCCTTTCCTGTATTGCCGCGTTGTTGGCTTTCTCCGGGGTACTGGTACCCGGCGGGTTTTGGTGGATGGCAGCGGTTATGGTGGGCTTTAGTTTCTTTTGGAATGCGGCACTGCCGCAGTTTGAAGCCAATACCTTTAATCAT
>JAGXLT010000208.1 GCA_018334525.1 Gammaproteobacteria bacterium | reverse complement strand
GGGGAGAACGAATAAACCCGGATAGAGTGGCAGAAGAGAGTGTTTATCGTGGTTATTGCTTAACCACATGAGCGCATGTGTGCTCGATCTGTAAATTTTCTACTTGCCAATACAAAAGGTTGAGAAAATTTCACCCAATAAATCTTCGGTGGTGATTGTACCGGTAATTCGGCCTAAGGCGTCCTGCGCCTGGCGCAATGATTCGGCGACCAGCTCATCACCTAATCCCTCGTTAAGCACGGCAATGGCTTCATCAAGGTCTTCGGCCGCGGTTTGCAAAGCCAGCAAATGCCGGCGCCGCGCCATAAAAGGCGGCTCTTCATGGGTATGGCCGAGTTGGGTAAACAGGTGCTCACGCAAAGCGACAAGCCCGGCCCCGGTGAGCGCGGAAACGGCAACGGTATCCGGCATTTCGTCTAGATCCCCCGGCGGCCGGCCCGTCAGGTCAATTTTATTAATCACACGCGTAATCGGTATGCCGGCCGGCAAATCAAGCGCCGATGGGTCATTAACATCACCATCCTCCATCACCAACAGTATTCGATCGGCCTGCGCCATGGCCGCACGCGCACGGCGCACCCCCTCCTGCTCAATCTGATCATCAGACTCACGCAATCCGGCGGTATCCAGTACGCGCAATGGCAGACCATCCAAATGCAGGGCCGTGTCAATAATATCCCGCGTGGTGCCGGCGATATCAGTCACAATCGCCGCATCCCGCCCCGCCAATGCATTCAGCAGGCTCGATTTGCCCGCGTTGGGCCGCCCGGCAATCACCAGCGTAAGCCCGGACTGCAGGCGTTCACCTGACGCGGCCAGGCGCAGCGTCTCTTGCAGGTCCACTTTAATCTGATCCAGCGCAGCGGCCAGTGCCGTGGTGGAAGACTCGGCCTCGGTCAGCGGCTCATCAGCAAAATCGATATGCGCTTCACAATGCACCCGTACCGCCAGCAAACGCTCTACCAGCGTATTAATCGTGCTGGCAAATGCGCCCTGTAAGGAGCGCATCGCCGCACGGGCGGCCGCCTCACTGCCGGCATTAATTAAATCGGCCACCGCCTCGGCGCGGGTTAAATCCATGCGCCCGTTCACAAACGCACGCTGACTGAACTCCCCGGGTTCGGCCAGTACCGCGCCCAGTGAAAGTAGCCGTTGGAGCAGACGATCAAGCACAACCGGGCCGCCATGACCTTGCAGCTCAACCACGGCCTCTCCGGTCATTGAATGAGGCGCAGGAAAGTACAGGACAAGGCCTTCATCAATCGGCTCACCCGCAGCATCGGTAAATGCGCGCAACGCGGCCTGTCTTGGTGCGGGTAAATCGCCCACGATTTGTTGTGCAATCGTCTCGGCATCCGGCCCGGAAAGGCGAATAATCCCTACGCCCCCGCGACCGGGGGGCGTAGCAACGGCGCAAATCGTGGAAGTGGCCACGATGGCTACGACTTAGCGCCGGCCTCAATACGCCGCGTAATGACCCACTGCTGTGCGATCGACAGGGTGTTATTGGTCACCCAGTAAAGCACCAGCCCGGCAGGGAAGAAGATAAAGAACACCGTAAAGACAAGCGGCAGCCCCATCATAATCTTCTGCTGAATCGGATCCATTGGCGCCGGATTGAGTTTTTGCTGCAGGAACATCGTTGCCCCCATTAGCAACGGCAGAATGTAGAACGGATCCCGCTCGGAGAGATCCTGAATCCACAGCATCCACGGCGCCTGGCGAAGCTCGACACTCTCAAGTAGCACCCAGTACAGCGCAATAAACACCGGGATTTGGACCAAAATAGGCAGACACCCACCTAACGGATTAATCTTTTCTTTTTTATAGAGCGTCATCAGCTCCTGGTTCATTTTTTGCCGGTCGTCGGGGTAGCGTTCTTTTAAACGCTTCATCTCTGGCTGAAGTTTGCGCATACGCGCCATCGACCGGTAGCTGGCTTCAGAGAGCTTGTAGAACACCAGCTTAATGGCCAGTGTGAGCAGAATAATGGACCAGCCCCAGTTGCCGACCACGCTATGAATCCAATCCAGGGCAATAAACAACGGCTTGGAAATGATGGTGAGCCAACCGTAGTCCACCGTCAGCTCCAGGCCTTCAGCAACCGGTGCCAGGCGTTTTTGGGTTTTCGGCCCAACAACCAATTGATTCTCGAGTAATGCCTGGCCGCCCGCATCAACGCTAACCCAGGGGGAGCTTTGGCCTAATACATACTCTCCGCGGTTAACCCGGGTGTAGTAGCGCAACACCTGGTCGCGCGGCGGCACCCAGCCTGCCAGAAAATAATGCTGAATCATGGCAAGCCACCCATCGCTGATATCACGCGATAGGTCGTCTTTTTCCATATCGTTAAAACTGATTTTTTCGTACTTATCTTCCGGGCTGTAAATCACGCCCCCCGTATAACTGGCGGCGCCCAAAAAGCCGGGGCCTTCGGTATCTGAAGACCGCCGCAGCTGGCTGTACTGATAAACCCGTACTGGCTCGGCTGAGGGGTTTTGCACCTCATGTTGTACATCGATGACGTAGCTGTCACGGGTAAAGACGTATCGCCGGGTAACGGTTAAACCGTTATCGTTCTGCCAGCGTAATGGCACTTCAATTCGCTGAGCATCACCCTCAAGAACATATTCCACTTGATCGGCAACCCAACGGGCGTTCGGGCCCGGTGCTTCAACCCCATCACCCACCAGCCCTGTCTGGGCAATAAACAGCGGTGATTCGGTACCCATCAGCTGAAACGGCCTTGGGTCATCCAACGAGACAGTGTGCTCAAGCAACTGCACACCATGAACATTACCGCCGTTTAGATCGCTCTCTCC
>JAGXLT010000207.1 GCA_018334525.1 Gammaproteobacteria bacterium | reverse complement strand
GACAGGATTCACAATTTCAAGATGTGATGGATTAAACGCCAACGCCAGGTGCAAAGCACCGCCATCGGTTCGAATATCGGATGAGTAGCCCATGTGATATTTCACATCGCCGGCATTGGCATGCTCTGGCGCATGCTCCCCTTCAAATTCAGCGAAGAGCTCTGCCGGGGATTTACCCATCACGTTAATCAGCACGTTCAGCCGGCCACGATGCGCCATACCGAGCACCAGCTCTTTTACGCCATCCCGACCGCCGCGCTGAATAATTTCATCGAGCACCGGAATCGTGGACTCCCCGCCTTCCAGCGAAAAGCGCTTTTGTCCCACATATTTACTGTTGAGATATTTCTCGATGCCTTCTGCCGCCGTGAGCCGGCGCAGTAACGCACGCTTTTGCTCGGCATCAAATTCAGTTCGTGCCCGAGGCTTTTCAAGCCGCTCCTGAATCCATCGCTTCCGATCCGTATCGGTAATATGCATGTATTCAGAGCCGATCTTGCCGGAATACACCGAGCGCACTAAATCAATAATTTCGCGCAACGTCATTCGATCCGGGGCAAACAAAGAACCGGTGTTAAACGCGGTATCCATGTCGGCTTCTTCCAGACCATGGAAGGCCGGATCCAGATCAGGCACGACCGGCAGCTCACGCAGATGCAATGGATCGGTGTCGGCGTGCTGATGGCCGCGCACGCGGTAGCCATTAATCAGGCGCAACACAGCCGCCTGCTTTTGCGCTGCCATGGCGTCCATGCCTTCACCGGCAATAATGGTGCGCCCATTGCGGGAACTGCGCCCCAACGCCTCAAACGCCTCTCGGATCGGGCCATGCGGCACATCCTGAGTCCGGCCCGGATCTTTTGCCTGCAGGTCACGAAAATACTGCTGCCAAACCGGCTCAACAGAATCCGGATCGCTTAAATAGTTTTCGTATAACGCTTCGATATAGTTGGCATTGCTGCCGTTGAGGTAGGAGTTCTGCAGGAACTGCTCGAAAGCACCACTCATAAAAAATCACCTGACGTTTGCGCAAGCAGGCTTGACATTGATACCGCTAACGATACCGCCACCAAACGCTAATCGCAAGAAAACCCAGTGACTTATTTTCGAGGCGCCCGCTATCTGACCTCTAGGTCAGGAGTTTAGCACACCCCACCCTCGCTACTCTTTAGCAGGTGCTGATGGGGAAAACCAGCGCGATAGGAATATGCCCAACTCAAACAAAAGCCAAACGGGCACAGCCAGGAGCACCTGCGAGATAACATCCGGCGGGGTCAGCAACATGCCGATCGTAAACGCCGCCACAATGACATAGGGACGCTTTGCGGCTAACGACTGCCTTGTTGTGGCGCCTGTTTTAACCAATAAAATTGTGGCAATCGGCACCTCAAACGCGGCACCAAAAGCAAAGAACAACTTCATAACAAAAGACAGATATTCACCAATATCTGTCATCATCGATACGCCGGCAGGCGTGGCAGCCGCGAAGAATTCAAAGATCAGTGGAAAGACCAAAAAATAAGCAAATGCCATGCCTGCATAAAACAGGACAACGCTCGAAAACAGCAGCGGCCATACCAGTTGCCGCTCATTGCGATACAGCCCGGGGGCAACAAAAGCCCACAGCTGATAGAGCAAATACGGAATACTCAGGAAAAACGCGGTAACCAATGCCACCTTTAACGGGATAAGGAACGGAGTGGCGACCTGCGTGGCGATCATTGATGAGCCTTCAGGCAGAACGGCAATCAACGGACCGGCCAGTAGCGTGTAAAGCGGCTCACGAAACGGATAGGCAGCAAGGAAGAGGACTAAAACTACGCCAGCCGCACGCATTAACCGCGTGCGGAGCTCTAAAAGATGCGTCAGCAGTGGGCGATCTTCATCTTCACCGACCGCACTCACGACTGGCTGTCTCCTTTAGATTTATCGCTTTGAGTTTCAGACAGATCGCCATCTGCCGTCGCTTCGCTCACGGATTTCTCGACGGTCTTCATCGCATCGCGTGTATCGCTCTCGATGGCGCGTCGGGTTTCTCGCAAACCCTCTGCATTCACCTCTCGCTCAACCTCGTCGCGAATTGACTGAAAGGAGGCACGCGCACGGCCGACCCACAGCCCAATAGTGCGTAGAAGCTTCGGCAAACGCTCCGGGCCCACGACCACCAGGGCAATCGCCCCAATGATCAGGATTTCCCAGAAGCTGATATCGAACATAGCGGCTTATCCAGAGACTATCAGGGCTTGTCGTTATTAGTTTTCTTCTCACCCTCAGCATCGTCAACCTGCTCGCGATGCTCGTTGGTTACTTCCTCAATACTGTCTTTGGCCTCATTCGCTTCTTTTTCGCCGTCTTTCATGGCGCTTTTAAAGCCTTTGAGTGCGCCACCAAGATCACCGCCAACGTTACGCAGCTTCTTAGTGCCAAACAGCAGCAGGACAATCACTAAAATTAACAACAGAGACCACGGACTAATACCACCTGGACCCATCAGACTCACCTCCAATTTATTGATCGGCTCGAGACGCCTTTTCCTCAACCCCCGAGAGCCCGAACCGACGCTCGAGCTCCGCCAACACATCTTCCGGACCCAGCCCGTGATGCGCCAGCATGATTAGCGTATGGAACCACAGATCAGCAGTTTCATAAACGATTGATTGCGGCTCGCCGTTTTTAGCGGCCACAATCGTCTCGGTACACTCTTCGCCCACCTTGCGTAAAATCCGATCAAGCCCTGCTGCCTGCAGCGATGCCACATAAGATACTTCAGGGTCGGCGTCACGCCGGGCGGCGATCACACTCGCCAATTGCTTAAGAATATCATC
>JAGXLT010000025.1 GCA_018334525.1 Gammaproteobacteria bacterium | reverse complement strand
TAAGTCGCGGTCAGCAAAAGATTGTGGTGATTGCACTGCGGTTGGCCTTATTAGCGCTCTGGCGAACGAGTTCGGTAAGCCGGCCGATTTTATTACTTGATGATCTGGCAGCGGAATTGGACGCTGCACATCGTGAGCTAGTGATGCGACATGTTCACGACATGGATGTGCAGACATTCATTACGACCATTGAAGCGGAGCGGGTGCCGTTTATCGATCAGGCGCGATGGTTCCACGTGGAACAAGGGTGTATCCAGCCGGATGAAAGGAATGAGCCTGCCGGCGCTTAATCGGGTATAATTAAGCGCATGAATAGAAAGGATCTTTTATGAGCGAACCGATCGAATATGATTCCTCGCAAATCAAGGTGCTGCGGGGCCTTGATGCCGTCCGTAAACGCCCTGGTATGTATATCGGTGATACCGATGATGGCACGGGCCTGCACCATATGGTCTTTGAGGTGGTCGATAATGCCGTTGATGAGGCATTAGGCGGTCACTGCTCAGAGATCGAGGTCATACTGCATCGTGATGACTCCGTCACTGTCAGCGATAATGGCCGAGGCATCCCGGTAGATATCCATCCGGAAGAAGGCCGATCTGCTGCAGAAGTTATTATGACGGTGTTGCATGCCGGCGGTAAGTTCGACAACAGCTCATACAAAGTCTCTGGCGGTTTACATGGCGTGGGCGTTTCTGTGGTGAATGCCCTGTCAGACCGGCTTCGATTGGTGATTAATAAATCCGGCCAGGTTTATACCCAGGAATATGGTGCTGGTGAGCCGCTTGCTCCGCTAAAAGCGGTAGGCGAAACGGAAGAGACCGGCAGCATTATTACCTTTCATCCCAGTCCTGAGATTTTTACGAATATCGATTTCAGCTACGATATTTTAGCCAAGCGGTTCCGGGAGCTGTCTTTCTTAAACCCCGGTGTGCGAATCAGCTTAAAAGATGAGCGGACAGATAAAGGCGATATATTTGAGTATGCCGGTGGTATTCGCGCTTTCGTTGAGCACTTAAATAAGAACAAAACCCCGCTCCACCCCAGTGTTTTTTACCTCAGCACTGAGAAAGAAGAAATTATTGTTGAAGTGGCGATGCAGTGGAGCGATTCCTATCAGGAAGCGATCTTCTGTTTCACGAATAACATTCCACAACGGGATGGTGGTAGTCATATGTCGGGTTTTCGCGCCGGTTTAACGCGAACCCTGAACCAGTATATGGAAACGGAAGGCTACACCCGTAAACTGAAGGTTAGCCCGTCAGGTGATGATATTCGTGAAGGGTTAACCGCTGTTATTTCGGTGAAGGTGCCTGATCCGAAGTTCTCATCGCAGACTAAAGAAAAGCTTGTCTCTTCAGAGGTCAAAGCCGTTGTCGAGTCGACGCTGGCTGAGGCGCTTAATGCGTTCTTATACGAGAACCCGGCTGAGTCACGAGCAATTGTTGAAAAGGTGGTTGATGCCTCCCGTGCGCGCGAAGCCGCACGGCGCGCCAGAGAAATGACCCGCCGTAAAGGTGCGCTGGATATTGCCGGACTGCCGGGTAAACTGGCGGACTGTCAAGAGAAGGACCCCAGCCTGTCAGAGCTTTATCTGGTGGAGGGTGATTCTGCCGGTGGTTCGGCAAAGCAGGGGCGTGATCGACGAACCCAGGCGATTTTGCCATTGAAAGGTAAGATCCTGAATGTCGAAAAAGCCAGGTTTGACAAGATGTTAGCGTCCGCCGAAGTCGGTACGCTCATTACAGCGCTTGGCTGCGGAATCGGCCGTGAAGAGTTTGATCCGGAAAAGCTTCGTTATCATCGAATTATTATTATGACCGATGCTGATGTTGATGGGTCGCATATTCGTACGCTGCTGCTTACCTTTTTCTATCGGCAAATGCTGGAGCTTGTTGAGCGCGGGCATGTCTACATCGCCCAGCCACCGCTGTATAAGGTAAAGCGCGGTAAACAAGAGCATTACGTGAAGGATGAAAAAGAGCTGACGAACTATTTGCTTCAGCTATCTTTATCCAACGCCAGTATGGTGCCGGGTAATGATGCGCCCGTGATGGGGCCAGAGGCCTTAGAGCGGTTAATTCGCCTGTACCTCGAAACGATGGAAACCATTGAGCATATTGGCCGACGCGTTGACCCGGCCATCTTACGTGCCATGGTCGACCAGCCCCCCGTGACTGAAGATCGCTTAAATGACGCCAAATGGTTGGCGCAATGGTTTGAGCGGGTTACCGATCAGGTGAATCAGGATCTGCCGACCGGCACCCAATATAAGCTGACCATTCAGGATGGCTCCGTGGGTGGATTTCAGGAGGCGATCGTTACTAAGCGTATGCATGGGGTTTTCTACCCGCATACCTTTGGCCCGTCGTTTTTCCTTTCTCGGGAATATGAGGCTATTAAGAAACTCTCGGCTGCCCTGGATGATTTGATTGGCGAGGGTGCCGAGATACGCCGCGGTGAGAAGGTAGAGCCTATTTCCCATTTTAATGATGCGGTTCAATGGCTTATGGAAGAAGGAAAGCGTGGTTTATCGGTTCAGCGCTATAAAGGCCTGGGCGAAATGAACCCGGAGCAACTCTGGGAAACCACGATGGATCCGGATACACGTCGCCTGCTTCAGGTGCGTATTGAAGATGTGGTGGCTGCCGATGAGATCTTTACCACGTTAATGGGTGATCATGTTGAGCCACGCCGTGAATTCATTGAGAAAAACGCTCTACAAGTCAGCAACTTAGACGTTTAGGCCGCGCTCTACCATGGCGGAAATCACGCGCCGGGAAAAGCAGAATGTAGCCATTCTGGTGACCAGCCAAACGCTGTTTATGGTGGCGTCCATTACCGTTATGACGCTAAGCGGCGTGGTTGGCCAACAACTCAGCTCAGAACCCAGCCTTGCCACCCTGCCGATCGCAATGATGATGATCGGCACGGTGATTTCAACACTGCCGGCATCGCTTTATATGAAGCGGGTCGGGCGGCGTTTGGGTTTTGTGACGGGCGCAACCTTGGGTGGTGTTGCCGGCGGACTGTTGAGTTTTACGGCGATTGCACTGGGTTCATTCTGGTTATTTTGCGCGGCTAATCTGTTGCTGGGCCTGTATCAGGGCTTTGCTATGTACTACCGCTTTGCAGCCGCTGACGTGGCAAGTCCCTCTTTTCGTAGTCGTGCTATCTCTTGGGTGATGGCAGGCGGTGTTGTTGCCGCCTTTTTAGGCCCCTGGAATGCGAGTGCGGGCAGTCAACTGTTGGCTAGTGTGCCTTTGGGCGGACCTTATCTGGTCATTGCTGTGCTGGCTTTATGTGCGATCGGGTTACTCACACAGTTGCGCGTACCCATGAGTGGTGAGCCACAACCGGGTGAAACCTCTCGGGCGATGGGTGAAATCGCCACGCTGCCTAAATTTAAGGTAGCGATTATTGCAGCCGCTCTGGGCTACGCGGTTATGGTGCTCGTGATGACGGCAACGCCGCTGGCCATGCGTGCCCGTGGCTTTGATATGAGTGATGTTGCATTGATCATGCAGTGGCACGTTCTTGGCATGTTTGCGCCATCATTTTTCACCGGTAGCCTCATTGCACGGTTCGGATTTCGCCGAATCTTATTAAGTGGTGCGGCATTATTGGTGGGCACGGTCATCATTGCGAATGCCGGGCAGACCTTAACGCACTTCTGGCTGGCGCTGGTGCTTTTGGGCGTGGGTTGGAATTTCTTATTTGTGGGCGGTAGCGCGATGCTGGCAACCATCCATACAGAAGCGGAGCGCGGCAAGGTTCAGGGGGTGAACGACCTCATCATTTTTAGTCTGGTGGCGGTTGGTTCGTTAATGGCCGGTCAGCTATTGCATTTTCTCGGCTGGGAAATGCTGAATATCGCCATGTTACCGGCGATAGTAGTGGTTATTTTTGCCATCACTTCACGGTTCTAGCGTTTCCATGACCGATTCAATCCATGTCTCGGTGTCCTGAATAACCTCAGCCGGTGTTCGCCCTGTCGTTTCGATCGGCGGGCCGATTCGTACCTGAATGGTCCCGGCTCGCATTCGAATGCTGCGAGGTGGCCAGAAATATCCCGCATTATGCGCAACGGGTACCACGGGCACACCGGCTCGGCAGGCAAGTAACGCCCCGCCTTGCTGATAGCGGCCACGCGCCCCGACCGGCACCCGCGTGCCCTCAGGAAAAACCACCACCCATCGACCTGTTCGCAACCGCTCCGTACCCTGATTAATGACTTGTTTTAGTGCTTCACGGCTTGATTTTCGGTTAATAGCGATCGGATCCAAGCGCCCCAGCGCCCAGCCAAAGACCGGAACTTTTAGTAGCTCTCGTTTTAAAACCCAGCTTTGTGGATAGAAATAAGACAGTAAGTTGAGTGTCTCCCAACTGCTTTGATGCTTGGCGAGAACAACGCAGGCAGTATCGGGTTTATTCTCCAGGCCGTGTACTTCGACTTTTATGCCGGCCACCCAGCGCGCCAGCCAACGGATGTAGCTGCACCAGCGGGTAATCCACCAATACCGAATTCGAAACGGCATGCCAAACACCGGTAGCGTGGCCAATGTCCAGATCGGTACTGAAATGACGAGCCCCACATGAAAGATGACCCCGCGCCAGAGGCTGCCTTTTTGATAGGGCTTTACGAATTCATTCATGCATCGGCCTATTCAGCAGGGCGTTTACGGCTGCGTTGAGGTCATCAAAGGTCTTTGGCTGTGTGTGATGGTCAGCCCATTGTTGTTCAGTCTGCCTGCCATTGCCGGTTCGCACCAGCCAGCCGTCAATGCCGGCAGCTACGGCAGCCTGTATATCGCGTGCGCTATCCCCAATAAAAACAGCTTCATCCGGTGCCAGATCCCACTGGTTAAGCAGTTTTTCAATCAGCCCTGGTCTGGGTTTACGGCAGTTGCAATCATCCGTTGGCGCATGGGGACAAACAGCAATCGCATCCAGGTGGGCACCCTGCGCTTTTAATTGGGCCGCCATGCGCTGGTGAATGGCACTCAGCGTTTCCTCGCTGATCATTCCGCGCCCCACTGCTGATTGGTTGGAACAAACCCCGACTAATAGTCCTGCCTGATTCAGTCGAGCAATGGCTTCGATACTGCCGGGCAGTGGCTGCCATTGATCGGGGCTGAGAATGTAATCAGGCGAATCTGCGTTTATGACGCCGTCACGATCCAATAAAATGGCTCGTGGCTGCATGGGTTAACCCGATTCAGTCAGTGCCGAGACATCGGCAATGGCTAAGAACTGCTGTTGTAACCGATGCAGTAGCGCTAAACGATTCTTCTGAATGGCCGGATCATCCGCCATCACCATGACTTCATCAAAAAACCGATCAACCGGCTCTTTAAGCTCAGCCAGAAGCGCCAGGGCTTCTGCATATTGTGCGTTTTCAATGAACGACGCTAACGAGGCCTCACGCGTTGAAACGGCCTCAAAAAGCTCAGACTCAGCCGCCTGCTCAAATTGATCAGCGTTTACGCTTGTCTGAATGCTGGATGCGGCATCCGTTTCGGCTTTTCGCAGTAAATTACGAATTCGTTTATTGGCGCCCGCCAGGCTTGCTGCTGCAGGCAGTTGAGCAAACGCCTGGCAGGCACGAAGCCGACGGTCAAAATCCAGCGGTGAAAACGAGGCAGGGTCAATCACGCTGTGAACCGCTTCAAACAGTTCGGCCGCAAACCCTTGCTCGTGGTACAGCGCGCGCAGTCGCTCTATACAAAAATCGATTAGGGCAGGGATTTGTTTTGGTGCATTGACCTCGGCAGGTTGACTGTCTGCCGCCTTTTTAAACTGGGCGGTTAAGTCGATATCGTGTTCGGCTTCAATTAACGTGCGCAACAGGCCCAGTGCGGCGCGACGCAGCGCGAAGGGATCTTTAGCGCCAGTGGGCGCTTTGCCGATCGCAAAAATGCCGGTGAGCGTATCAATGCGCTCCGCCACTGCCAGTAGCTGCCCTAAGGCAGACGGCGCGATGGCATCGCCGGAGAAGCGTGGTTGATATCCCTCATCAAGGGCGGCCGCCACGGCCGGCTTTTCTCCGCTTTCCAGCGCGTAATACCGGCCCATGATGCCCTGTAAATCAGGGAATTCTCCCACCATTTCAGTCACAAGATCTGCCCGGGCGAGTTGCCCGGCGCGCTTTGCGTCAACCGGGCTCACACCAAAACTGTCGGCCAGAAATTCAGCGAGTGATGCGACGCGCTGTGATTTATCGGCCACGCTACCGAGCGATTTTTGAAACACCACCTGTTCAAGCGCACTGAGTCGATCGGCCAGTGCCTGCTGGCGGTCCTGGTCCCAAAAGAAGGCTGCATCAGCTAGTCT
The DNA here is from genome assembly GCA_018334525.1 of Gammaproteobacteria bacterium. Taxonomy (GTDB): domain Bacteria; phylum Pseudomonadota; class Gammaproteobacteria; order Nitrococcales; family Nitrococcaceae; genus Spiribacter. The sequence goes on along the minus strand of JAGXLT010000025.1, from coordinate 2,579 downwards.
TGGCCGAATCACACGTTCGTTACCTGCCACCACCTGTGCAGGGTCTCGGCTGTCAATATTCGCCACGGTGATGAAGTGCGGTAGTAATGCGCCCTGCTGATCCTGCACGGGGAAGTATCGCTGATGCTCCTGCATGCTCGACACCAGTGCTTCTGCGGGCACTCGCAAAAAATCTTTGGCAAAACTGCCGGACAGGGCAACGGGCCATTCGACTAATGCGGTGACCTCATCAAGCAACCCGTCATCCACCATTGCCTGGCCACCGAGTCGATCGCCCTCAGCAATCACCTGCTGATGAATAGAGGCACGCCGCTCAGCGAAATCGACCATGACATGACCGGCATAAAGCTGTTCGACATAGGTTTCTGCTGAGGTAATCGCAATCGGGTCCGGATGATGAAACCGATGTCCCTGGCTGTTTCGATCAGTGGTGACGCCAAAAAATGTGGCGGGTACCACCTGGTTACCGAGCAGCAGCACCACCCAATGAACGGGGCGCACGAATTCAAGGGTTTCGCTGCCCCAACGCATGCGTTTGGGTATAGGAAGCTGGGTGAGGGCGTGTTCGACAATGGCCGGTAAAAGGCTGGCGGTTGCCTGCCCGGGCTCGATGCCACGATGCACCAGCCAGGCACCTTCGTCGGTTTTCAGCTGCTCGAGCGCATCAACGCTGACACCGCAGGAACGGGCAAAACCCTCCGCAGCACGGGTTGGTTGGCCAGCCTCATCAAAGGCACTGGTTAATGCCGGGCCGCGTCGCTCAAACGGCCGATCGGCCTGCTCAATTATGAGCTCGCTGACCTGCACTGCCAGCCGCCGGGGTGCGGCATAACCGGTTAATGTGCCATGGGCCAGTTCGGCGCGATCAAGCCCTTCGCGTATCCGTTCCACCAGACTTTGCTGCAGCGCTTTTAAGGCGCCGGGCGGGAGTTCTTCAGTGCCCAGCTCAAATAACAGGGTCGCGGTATTTTGGCTCATGCCGCCCCCGCCTTAGGCAACCCGGCTAACGGGAAACCCAGCGCTTCACGCGAGGCATAGTAGGCTGCCGCAACGCCGCGCGCTAAGCTGCGCACCCGCAGAATATAGGCCTGCCGCTCAGTGACCGAAATGGCATGTCGGGCATCCAGCAGGTTAAAGGTGTGGGAAGCTTTTAGGGTCATTTCATACGCGGGCAGTGGCAGCTCCAGCTCAATTAAGCGCTGCGCATCCCGCTCGTACCCATCAAATGCCGCAAATAATGTATCGACGTCCGCCAGTTCAAAGTTATAGCGTGATTGTTCCTGTTCGTTCTGCAGGTACACATCACCGTAGGTGACGGGGCCATCAGGGCCATCCGTCCAGATCAGGTCGTACACGCTTTCTTTTTCCTGCAGGTACATCGCGATGCGCTCAAGCCCGTAGGTGAGCTCGCCCATAATCGGGTGGCAATCAATACCCCCGACCTGTTGAAAATAGGTAACCTGAGTGATTTCCATGCCGTTAAGCCAGACTTCCCAGCCAAGCCCCCAGGCGCCCAGCGTGGGTGATTCCCAATTATCTTCGACAAACCGAATGTCATGGACCAGCGGGTCAATGCCGAGCGCTTCTAATGAGCCCAGGTAAAGTGCCTGAAAATCTTTTGGCGAGGGCTTTAGAACCACTTGAAACTGGTAATAATGCTGGAGGCGGTTGGGGTTTTCACCGTAGCGCCCATCCGTTGGCCGGCGTGAGGGCTGCACATAAGCGGCCCGCCAGGGTTCAGGACCGATAGCCCGCAGGAAGGTGGCCGGGTGGAAGGTGCCTGCACCAACCTCCATATCCAGCGGCTGCATGACAACGCAGCCGCGCTGCGCCCAATACGTCTGAAGCGAGAGAATTAATTGCTGAAAAGTCATAGCGGCGAGTATAGCCGGCTGATAACGGGCTGTCAGTTCGGGTGCGACTGGCTATTGAGTGGCCGCACTGTTATGGTGCAAACCAAATAGTGGGTGCACACAAAAGGTGCGTTTTGTGACCGGGCGTCCTTTTTTGGTGCGTTTATGGCGGTTGGCATGAAACATGCTTGGTAATGGACGGATAAACATTTTTTGAATCCTATTGGAGGTTTAGCAATGACGATGAGCGCTGATGACGTTCTCAAGATGATCGAAGAAAACGAAGTGCGCTTCGTTGACTTACGGTTTACCGATACCAAGGGCAAGCAGCAGCATGTCACCTTGCCGGCCCATTCCGTCGATGCCGATTTCTTTGCCGAAGGCCAGATGTTTGATGGCTCTTCGATCGCTGGCTGGAAGGGCATTAACGAATCCGACATGATTTTAATGCCGGATCCGAGTACCGCGGTACTGGATCCGTTCTTTGATGATGCAACGATTATTCTGGTCTGTGACATCATTGAGCCGAATACCATGCAGGGCTATGAGCGTGACCCGCGGTCTATCGCCGGCCGCGCCGAAGCGTATTTGCAGTCTACCGGTATTGGTGATGTCGCTTATTTCGGGCCGGAAAACGAATTCTTTGTTTTTGATGACGTCCGCTGGGGCAACGACATGAGTGGTTGCTTTTTTAAGATCGATTCAGAAGAAGCGCATTGGAATCCT
>JAGXLT010000206.1 GCA_018334525.1 Gammaproteobacteria bacterium | reverse complement strand
TGAGCCCCCCACCTTACACCGTATTGCGGTTGGCATTTTGCACCTCCAAGAACGCCAGCGGGTTCGGCTTTTCGTGCGCCATGATACGTTCGGGCGGTTTGTCTCCTGCCTGATTTATGCACCGCGCGATCGATATGACACCGCGGTTCGCAAGCGCATGCAGGATATCTTAATGACCGCCTTTGGCGGCGCGCATTCAGAGTTTACGGTGCAGCTGTCTGAGGCTGTGTTAGCGCGCATCCACTTTGTGATTCACCTGGGTGAAGATGCACCGGATGCCGTTGACCATGCCGCGGTCGAAGATCAGCTGGCACAGACCACCCGTGTCTGGGCCGATGATCTCGATACCGCACTGCTGGATCACTTTGGTGAAGCCCGCGGCACGGCGTTAGCACAAACCTACACGGGCGCATTCAGCGCTGCTTACCGCGAAGATACGAGCCCGCGCACGGCCGCGCAGGATATCGGCCGGCTCGAGCCGCTTACCGCAGAACAGCCGCTTGCCATCAGTCTTTATCGCCCGCTGGAAGCACCAGAGAATATTGTGCGCTTAAAGCTCTATCACGTGGGCGAGCCTATCGGCTTATCAGAGGTTTTACCCGTGCTTGAGCATATGGGGATGCGGGTTATCGATGAGCGGCCGTATGGCATTCATCGCCGTGGCCATGCCGTCGCCTGGATTCATGATTTCGGCTTATCTCATGAATCGGCCATTGCACTGGATAGTGGCGAGCTGCGCGATGCCTTTCAAATGGCTTTTGCCGCAATCTGGTACAACAAGGCGGATAGCGATGGATTTAACCGCCTGATTCTGCTGGCCGGCCTGGACTGGCGAGAGGTCGTTATCATGCGCAGCTATGCACAATATCTGCGTCAGGCCGGCACCAGCTACAGCCAGCCCTACATCGAAGACACCCTCGCCGCACATCCTGACATTACACGCGGTTTGATCACGCTGTTTCATACCCGATTTGATCCTGATGCGGCCAATGAGACTACAGCCGACACGCTCAGCGCAGACATTGAAACGCAGCTTGATGCGGTAGAAAGTCTTGATGATGATCGCATCCTGCGGCGCTTCTTGGCGGCCATTAATGCCACGCTGCGCACCAATTACTATCGGGTTAATGACAAAACCGGTGAGCACCGTGAGTTTCTGTCCTTCAAACTACAGCCAGCGGCCATTCCCGACATCCCCAAACCCGTGCCGGCGTATGAAATCTTTGTCACTTCACCACGCATGGAAGGGGTGCATTTGCGCGGCGGGAAAGTCGCCCGCGGCGGCCTGCGCTGGTCGGATCGACGCGAAGACTATCGCACCGAAGTGCTCGGGTTAATGAAAGCCCAAATGGTAAAAAATGCGGTGATTGTGCCGGTGGGCGCGAAAGGCGGGTTTGTCTGTAAGCAGTTGCCCAAACAACGGCAAGACCAACCGGCGGAAGTCCTGGCCTGTTATCGGCTATTCATTCAGGGCCTTCTGGATATTACCGATAACATCGTCGATGCCCACGTTGTACCGCCACCGCAAGTCACCCGTCGCGATGAAGACGATCCGTATCTAGTTGTGGCTGCTGATAAGGGGACAGCCACCTTTTCCGACGAGGCCAACGCCCTGGCGGAAGCCTATGACTTCTGGCTGCATGATGCATTTGCCTCGGGTGGCTCAACGGGGTACGACCATAAGGGAATGGCCATCACCGCGCGCGGCGCGTGGGTCGCTGTGCAGCGGCATTTCCGTGAGCTTGGACGCGACATTCAAAACACACCGGTCTCGGTTGTGGGTGTCGGGGATATGTCAGGTGATGTTTTTGGCAATGGCATGCTGCAATCGCGCACCATTCGCCTTATTGCCGCTTTTGATCATCGGCATATTTTTATCGATCCCAATCCCGATGCAGCAACCAGTTTTGCTGAGCGCGAGCGTCTGTTCCAATTACCGCGCTCAAGCTGGGAGGATTACGACGAGTCGCTAATCTCCCCGGGGGGTGGCATCTGGCCGCGCAGCGCAAAATCCATTCGCCTGTCTGCTGCTGCACGTGAAGCGCTCGCCATTGATGTCGATCGCCTGACACCAAATGAACTGATTAGCGCCATCCTTAAAGCCCCTGTGGATTTATTATGGAATGGCGGCATTGGCACCTACATCAAATCCAGCGAAGAAACGCACGCCGATGTTGGCGACAAAGCCAATGACGCAGTGCGGATTGATGCCGATCAGCTGCACTGTCAGGCCATTGGCGAGGGCGGTAATCTGGGCATCACTGCCCTGGGCCGTATCGCCTTTGCGGCCAATGGTGGGCTAATTAACAGTGATGCGATTGATAATTCCGGCGGCGTTGACTGCTCGGATCACGAGGTCAACATCAAAATCCTGCTCAACGGCGTGGTGGATGATGGCGATCTGACCGTTAAACAGCGCAATCGCCTGCTCGCGGATATGACAGACGAGGTCGCCCGACTGGTTTTAGCGAACAACTACCGGCAGACCCAGGCGATCAGTCTGATGTCCGAGCGCGCCAGCGTGCGGCTTGATGAACAGACCCGCTACCTGCGCGCACTGGAGCGGGAAGGCCAGCTTGATCGGGTTGTTGAACAACTGCCCGACGACGAAATGCTGGCCGAGCGACAACAGCAGGGTCGCGGACTGACACGACCCGAGCTATCTATTCTGCTTGCCTACGCCAAAATTCAGGGCTACGCGGCGTTGCTTGAGTCGGATTTGGTCACCGGCGCGGAAAATATGGATGCCCTGCTTGATTACTTTCCAAGCCCGTTGCGCGAGCGCTTTACTACGCGCATCGATGAGCATCCGTTCTCCCCAGATCGGAAGAGCAC
>JAGXLT010000024.1 GCA_018334525.1 Gammaproteobacteria bacterium | reverse complement strand
ATCCGGTTGAGCATGCGGTGCCCGAGGGGATTACGGTTGAAACTCCGTCTAATACGGAGGTCGTAGTTAAAGGTATTGACAAGCAGCAGGTCGGCCAGGTGGCGGCGAATATCCGCGCCTATCGTCCGCCGGAGCCTTATAAAGGCAAGGGCGTTCGTTATGCCGATGAGCGAGTCATTATGAAGGAAGCCAAGAAGAAGTGACGGTGATGGACAAAAAGTCAGCAAGACAGCGCCGGGCTCGAAAGAGTCGCGCCAAGATGCGGGAGCTGGGCTCCGTGCGATTGACCATTCATCGCACGCCTCGGCATACATACGCTCAAGTAATTACGGCGGACGCGACACAAACGGTGGCGGCAGCCTCTACGCTGGAGAAAAGCGTACGCGGCGATCTTGCCCATGGCGGCAATATCGAAGCGGCTCGAGCGGTCGGTCAGGCAATTGCCGAGCGGGCCGTGGCGGCGGGCATTACGGAAGTAGCGTTCGATCGTGCAGGTTTCAAATATCACGGCCGGGTGCAGGCAATTGCCGATGCTGCCCGGGAAGCCGGACTCAAATTTTGAATAGAGGCGCATAGGTTATGGCGACTAACGACGTCAGCGGTGAAGGTTTTCGCGAAAAGCTCATCACCATCAACCGCGTAGCCAAGGTGGTAAAGGGTGGTCGTCAGTTCGGCTTCACCGCCTTGACTGTGGTCGGCGATGGCGAGGGCTCTGTTGGTTTTGGTTATGGTAAGGCGCGCGAAGTGCCGCTGGCCATTCAGAAAGCGATGGAAAAAGCACGGCAGAACATGCGCAAAGTCAGCCTGAACGGGCCGACGTTGCAATATCCCATGACTGCAAACCATGGTTCGAGCAAAGTATTCATGCAGCCTGCCTCGGCAGGTACCGGCATTATCGCTGGTGGTGCCATGCGTGCGGTGTTTGAAGTGGTTGGGGTGCAGGACGTGCTGGCCAAGGCAATCGGCTCGCGTAACCCGGTTAATGTTGTGCGCGCAACCATTAAGGCTTTAGCCGACTACAGCTCACCGGATCAGGTCGCAGCTAAGCGCGGCAAAACTGTTGAAGAGGTTCAAAGCTGATCATGGCTAAGAACAAACAACTTCGTGTTACGTTGACTCGCAGCGTTACCGGTCGGCTTGCGCGGCATAAAGCCTGCGTTGCCGGATTGGGTTTACGTCGCATCCGCCATAGTGTGGTTGTGCAGGACACCCCCGAGAACCGCGGCATGATCAACAAGGTTTCCTACATGCTCGCGGTTGAGGAGCTCTAGATAATGCGTCTGAATACATTAAGCCCGGCAGAGGGTTCCCGGAAAGAACGCAACCGTGTTGGCCGGGGCTCGTCTTCTGGTAACGGTAAAACAGCGGGTCGTGGCCATAAGGGTCAGAAGTCGCGTAGCGGTGGTTTCCATAAAGTCGGCTTCGAAGGCGGTCAGATGCCTTTGCAGCGGCGCGTACCGAAAGTCGGATTCAGCTCCCGTAAAGGGCGTGTGACTGCTGAGATTCGATTGTCTGAGATTGCGCAAATTGAAGGTGACGTTGTTAGTCTGGCCACGCTTAAGGCGGCTGGTCTGATAACGAACGGTATTCGAGACGTTAAAGTGATCGCCTCGGGAACCGTTGATCGAGCCGTTACTCTGGATGGGATTCGCGCGACTGCCGGAGCACGCGCTGCGATTGAGAATGCCGGCGGACGGGTCGGGGGTTAAGTGGCAGGTCCAGCAGCCAATGCAGGAGCCATGGGAGGCATGGGCCGACTTACTGAGGTACGACAACGGTTAATGTTTGTCGTGCTCGCGCTTGTCGTCTATCGACTGGGCGCGCACATCACGATCCCGGGTATTGATCAGGCGGCATTGGCGCAAATGTTTGATGCCCAATCCGGCACCATTTTAGACATGTTCAACATGTTCTCTGGCGGTGCGCTGGGGCGGCTTTCGATCTTTGCGCTGGGGGTTATGCCTTATATTTCGGCATCGATCATTATGCAGCTAATGGCTGCGGTGGTGCCTTCGCTACAGCAGTTGCGTAAGGAAGGCGAGCAGGGTCGTCGTCAGATTACCAAGTACACGCGTTACGGCACGCTTGCATTGGCTTTATTTCAAGGCATCGGTATTACCGTTGCGTTGCAGAACCAGGGCGTGGTCATGGCACCGGGTCCGTCATTTATTTTTATTGGCACCACCACGCTGGTTACGGGCACCATGTTTTTAATGTGGATTGGTGAGCAGATCACTGAGCGTGGAATCGGAAACGGAATCTCCCTAATTATTTTCGCGGGTATTGTGGCTGGCCTGCCTGCTGCGTTAGGCGGCACATTAGAGCTGTCGCGGACCGGTGAACTTGCCATTCCCGCTGTGTTATTCCTAATAATTCTGGCGCTTGGTGTTATTTGGTTCATTGTGTTTATGGAGCGCGGACAGCGGCGGATTACCATTAATTACGCGCGGCGGCAGCAGGGCCGTAAGATGTATGCCGGTCAAACCAGTCATCTGCCACTTAAAATCAATATGGCAGGTGTTATACCGGCAATTTTTGCTTCCAGCATCATTCTGTTCCCGGCAACAATCGGGCAGTGGTTTGGTGAGATGGAAGGGCTGGCGTGGATGCAGCGTCTTGGGCAGACCCTTAGCCCGGGGCAGCCGTTGTATATCGCCCTTTATGCCGCTGCGATTATATTTTTCTGCTTTTTTTACACAGCGCTGGTGTTTAACTCTCGTGACACCTCAGACAACTTAAAAAAATCAGGGGCGTTTATCCCTGGTGTGCGCCCTGGCGAGCAGACTTCGCGATTTATCGATAAGGTCATGACGCGTCTGACGCTTGTGGGCGCGATTTACATTACAGCGGTTTGTCTGCTGCCGGAGTTTTTGATTCTGTATTGGAATGTGCCGTTTTATTTTGGCGGAACATCATTACTGATCATCGTCATTGTGGTGATGGACTTTATGTCTCAGCTGCAAGCACATTTGGTATCGCATCAGTACGAACCATTGATGAAAAAAGCCAACCTGCAGGCGCATAGTCGCCCCGGGGGTGGGTTATTACGGTAGAGGCTCGCTTACCGGCGCAGCTTCTGCTAAGCTTCGCGCCCCTTGAATGGGCGTGTGAAACGGGATTATCGGAGACGGGACGATGAAAGTACGTGCATCGGTAAAAAAGATTTGCCGAAACTGCAAGGTGATCAAACGCGGCGGTGTCGTGCGCGTGATTTGCACCACAGACGCGCGCCATAAGCAGCGACAAGGCTGACAGATTGGCGTTTTCGCTTGAAGATAACGCGTGGAAGCACCTATACTAGGCGGTTTCCGCGAAGCTGGACAAACTCGGGAGTAACGGTACATGGCCCGTATTGCTGGGGTAAATATCCCCACTAACAAGCACACGGTGATTGGGCTGACAGCGATTTACGGCATTGGCCGGACGCGTGCAGGACAAATTTGTGATGCAGCAGGTGTTGCGCCGGAGCGCAAAATTAAAGAGCTCACAGATGATGAGCTTGAGCGTATTCGCGGCGCGATCAACGAATTTGCGGTTGAGGGCGATTTACGTCGTCAGGTCGCAATGGATATTAAGCGATTGATGGATATGGGCTGCTATCGCGGCATCCGTCATCGCAGAGGGCTGCCGGTACGCGGCCAAAAAACTCGTACGAACGCACGGACCCGTAAGGGACCACGTCGTGCGGTCACCCGTTAACGTAGAGCAGGAAAGCAGTTCATGGCAAAGCCGACCACTCGCACCCGCAAGCGCGTCAAGCGCACGGTTGTCGACGGGATTGCGCATATCAACGCAACGTTCAATAACACGATCATTATGATCACCGATCGGCAGGGGAACGCCCTTTCCTGGGCAAGTGCCGGGGGAAGCGGTTTTCGGGGGTCTCGTAAGAGTACGCCGTTTGCCGCGCAGGTCGCCTCAGAGCGCGCGGGTGAAGCCGCGAAGGATTACGGGTTGAAAAACCTGGAAGTCCGCGTGAAAGGACCCGGGCCGGGTAGGGAGTCTGCAGTTAGAGCACTGAACAACTCAGGCTACCGTATTACTAACATCGAGGATGTGACGCCGATTCCACACAATGGATGTCGTCCTCCCAAAAAGCGTCGCGTCTGATTTAGGGGTTTTAGAAAATGGCACGTTATATCGGACCGACATGTAAGCTGGCTCGCCGGGAAGGCACCGATCTTTATTTAAAGAGTGGTGTTCGGCCTTTAGAGAGCAAGTGTAAGCTGGATACACCTCCCGGGCAGCACGGCCAGCGCCGCGGACGGCTCTCAGACTACGGGTTGCAGCTTCGGGAAAAACAGAAAGTACGCCGTATCTATGGTGTGTTGGAGCGGCAGTTCCGACGGTACTATAAAGAAGCGGATCGCCGAAAAGGCAACACCGGCGAGAATCTGCTTCAGTTGCTGGAAACCCGCCTCGATAACGTTGTTTATCGGATGGGTTATGCAGCCACACGTGCAGAAGCACGTCAGCTGGTGGCGCATCGGGCGGTTGAACACAACGGCCGCATCACGAACGTGGCTTCGGCTGAGGTGAAAGCGGGTGATTCCGTGAATATTCGTGAGCGGGCGCGCAAGCAGCTGCGTATTCAGGCAGCGATGGAAATGGCACAGCAAAACGGCCTGCCTGAATGGGTTGAGGTTGATGCAAGCCAGTTTCAGGGTGTGCTTCAGCAAGTTCCAGAAAGACAGGATTTGGCGGCAGAGATTAATGAATCTCTGATCGTTGAGCTTTATTCCAAGTAGTGCCGCGAATAGCGGCGGTGCGGACCAGGAGTTTCTCTCATGCAAGGTCAGTTTAAGGATTTCCTTAAACCGCGGGTTGTTGAAGTTGACGCAGTCAATGATCAACGCGCAAAAATTACTCTCGAACCACTGGAGCGTGGTTTCGGCCATACTCTGGGTAACGCGCTCCGGCGCGTGCTGCTGTCCTCGATGCCGGGGTATGCGGTTACAGAGGTCGAGATTGAAGGTGTGCTCCACGAATACACCGCGGTGGAAGGGGTTCAAGAGGATGTCGTCGACATTCTGCTTAACCTGAAAAATCTGGCGGTCCGTTTGGTGGGTCGCGAAGAGGCGACACTGCGCCTGCAGAAAAAGGGGCCTGGCGTTGTGACCGCTGCGGATATTGCCGCAGAGGGAAACGTTGAGGTGAAGAATCCTGAACTGGTCATCTGCAATCTGACGAAAGCAGGTGAGATCAGTATGACGATCACCGTCAGCAAGGGCCGCGGCTACGAGCCTGCCACCTCTCGCGATGACGATGAGGATCGGGGTACCGGACGTTTAGCCATTGATGCGACGTATAGCCCGGTTCGACGCGTTTCTTACAATGTTGAGAGTGCTCGCGTAGAACAGCGAACGGATCTCGATAAGCTCGTCATGGATATTGAGACGAGTGGTGTGGTTGAACCGGAAGAGGCGATTCGCCTTGCTGCGAGCGTGCTTCGGGATCAACTCTCGGTGTTTGTTGACCTTGAGGGTGGCGAGCATGAAGTTGAGCCGGTAAGAAAAGAGCCGGAGGTGGATCCGGTCTTGCTGCGTCCGATTGATGATCTTGAGCTTACCGTGCGCTCAGCGAATTGCTTGAAGGCCGAGACCATTCACTTTGTGGGTGATCTGGTCCAGAAAACCGAAGTAGAGTTGCTTAAGACGCCAAATCTTGGCAAAAAGTCATTAAACGAAATCAAAGAAGTGCTTGCGCAGCATGGACTTCAACTGGGTATGCGGCTCGAGAACTGGCCACCGGCCGGCCTTGAGGATCGCGGCCGTGCGACCGGCTAGGGGAAAATTGTATGCGTCATCGTAAGTCCGGACGGAAACTGAATCGTAACAGCTCGCATCGCGCCGCCATGTTTAGAAACATGTCAGCGTCGCTTTTTGAGCATGAGGCGATTCGTACAACGCTGCCTAAAGCGAAAGAGCTGCGTCGGATTGCCGAGCCACTGATCACGTTAGCGGGTACAGACTCTGTCGCGAATCGTCGATTGGCTTTTTCGCGGCTGCGAAATAAAGCGATCGTGACCAAGCTTTTCGACGAGCTTGGGCCACGTTATCGGGAACGTCCTGGCGGTTACCTGCGGATTTTGAAAGCAGGATTCCGTGCGGGTGATAATGCGCCTATGGCCTTCGTTGAGCTGGTTGACCGTCCGTTACCGGAGGTTGAAGAACCGGAGCCTGAGCGTGAAGAGGTGGCAGAAGCCTCTTAATAGGGAGAATTAGCATGAAAGCACCTGTGCGTGTGGCGGTAACCGGGGCTGCCGGTCAAATTGGTTACAGTTTATTATTTCGGATTGCATCCGGTGATATGTTGGGCCCTGACCAGCCGGTCATATTACAGTTGCTGGAAGTGTCTCCCGCGATGGACGCCTTGCAGGGTGTTGTCATGGAGCTTGATGACTGCGCCTTCCCGTTAGTTGCCGGTATTCAGGCATCCGATCAGGCTGAAGAAGCCTTCCGTGACGCGGATTATATTTTGTTGGTGGGTGCGAAGCCGCGTGGCCCGGGTATGGAACGCAAAGACCTTTTAGAAGCCAACGCTGCCATTTTCTCGGCGCAGGGTAAGGCGATGAATGCTGTTGCCAGCCGGAATGTTCGGGTCTTAGCCGTGGGCAACCCGGCCAACACAAATGCTTTAATTGCGATGCGCAATGCGCCTGATCTGGATCCCGGTCGCTTCACGGCGATGACACGGCTTGATCACAATCGCGCATTGGCGCAACTATCCGGCCGCGTGGGTGTGCACGTTAACGACATCACCCGCATGACGGTGTGGGGCAATCACTCGGCTACGCAATACCCCGATATCAGCCATACGCTGGTAAACGGCAGCCCGGCGTCAGACCAAGTTGATCAGGCATGGCTTGAAGAGACGTTTATTCCAACGGTTCAGCAGCGCGGTGCAGCGATTATTAAAGCCCGCGGCCAGTCCAGTGCCGCGTCGGCAGCCAGCGCAGCGATTGACCACATGCGTGATTGGACGCTAGGCACGCCGGAGAATGACTGGGTCAGCATGGCCATTCCTTCTGACGGCAGCTATGGCATTGCAGAGGGTCTGATTTATTCATTTCCCGTGCGTTGCATTAACGGCCACTACGAAATTGTGCAGGGCCTTGATGTTGATGATTTCTCGCGTGAGCGGATGCTTGCTACAGAGCAAGAGCTTGCCGAGGAGCGCGATGCGGTGGCGCATCTGCTGCCTTAATTTTTAAGCAGCGGCGCTAAAAACCTTCCTGTATAAGACTTTTTCGCCTGAGCAATCTGCTCGGGCGTGCCTTTCGCTAATATTGTTCCGCCGCCTTCCCCACCTTCCGGGCCAAGGTCGATTAACCAATCACAGGTTTTAATCACATCCAGGTTGTGTTCGATCACAACAATCGTATTTCCATCATCACGCAGTCTTTCAATCACACTCAGTAATTGCGCAATATCGTGAAAATGCAGTCCTGTAGTGGGTTCATCCAGAATGTACAGCGTATTACCGGTGTCGCGTTTCGAAAGCTCGCGCGCAAGCTTTACGCGCTGCGCCTCGCCACCGGATAGCGTAACGGCATTCTGACCGAGCTTAAGATAGCCCAGCCCGACGTCAATCAGTGTTTGCAGTTTTCGTGAAATGACCGGAATAGCGTTGAAGATTTCAAGCGCATCGACGACGGTAAGATCAAGCACATCCGCGATATGCAGGCCACGATAGCGAACCTGAAGCGTTTCGCGGTTATAACGAGCGCCTTTGCAGACATCGCAGGGCACATAGACATCGGCAAGGAAGTGCATTTCGACACGCAGCATTCCTTCGCCCTGACAGGCGCTGCATCGGCCACCGCTCACGTTAAAACTGAACCGCCCCGGTCCATACCCGCGAGATCGGGCCTCGGGTGTGCCGGCAAACAGCTCCCGAATGGGCGTAAACAGCCCGGTGTAGGTGGCCGGGTTGGACCGTGGTGTGCGTCCGATCGGGCTTTGATCGATATCCACAACCTTATCGAAGTGCTCCAGCCCCTCAATAGCATCACAGGGCGCAGGCTGCAGTGTGGCACGGTTCAGTGCACGGGCTGCTGCCGGGTAAAGCGTATCGTTAATGAGTGTGGATTTTCCGGAACCTGACACACCGGTAACGCCGATCAGCAAACCCGCAGGAAAGAAGGCATCAATGCCTTTGAGATTATTGCCGCGGGCACCACGAATAGTAATGCCCCGGCCCTGATCATCGGCCACACGACGTGCTTTTGGCACGGCAATTGACTTGCGTCCGGCCAGATAGTCACCAGTCAAGGATTGCGGCGTTGCGATGAGCGTTTCGACGTCTCCAGCCGCCACAACGCTGCCCCCCGCGATGCCGGCCCCCGGACCCATATCGACAATATAATCCGCATGACGGATGGCCTCTTCATCATGTTCAACGACAATCACACTATTGCCCAGATCCCGAAGATGGATGAGCGTTGCGAGCAGTCTTTCATTGTCACGTTGGTGCAGCCCGATTGAAGGTTCATCCAAAACATACATTACGCCAACAAGGCCCGCGCCAATCTGACTGGCCAGGCGGATGCGCTGCGCTTCGCCCCCTGAAAGCGTATCTGCGCTGCGATCCAACGATAAATAATTTAAGCCGACATCCGCTAGAAACTGCAGTCGCTGCGTGATCTCCTGCAGTATGCCCTGAGCAATCGTGGCTTTTGCGCCTGTCAGATCAATGCCCTGCAGCTGTTCCAGTGTCTGATCAATCGCATAGGCGCTGATCTGCGGCAGTGTGAGCTGACCAACTTTAACCGCTCGCGCGGCGGCATTAAGTCGACTGCCGTGACAATCCGGGCAGGTGCGGCGTGTGAGGTAGTGGGACAGCTCTTCGCGTACCGCAGTCGAATCGGTCTCTCGATACCGGCGCGTCATAATGTTTAATACGCCCTCAAAAGGCGGCTCGGTATGCTGGTCGCCATACAAAATGATGTT
>JAGXLT010000023.1 GCA_018334525.1 Gammaproteobacteria bacterium | reverse complement strand
GCGATTATCGTTGGAATCCTCTTTGCGCGGGGGTTGAGTCGCGGCACAGATTGGGGCGCGCTTGGGCGAGAAGTGTTTTTAGGTAAGAGCATCGTGCTTTTGCTGGGTGGGTTGTTAATTGGTTGGGCAGCTGGCCCGGAGGGGGTTAAGCCCATTGAGCCGTTGTTTTTTGATTTGTTTCAGGGTGTCTTGGCGCTGTTTTTGCTTGAAATGGGCTTAATTACGGCGTCTCATTTGGGTGTGCTGCGTCGCTACGGGCTGTTTTTGGCAGCATTTGGTGTGCTGATGCCGCTGTTTGGCTCAGTCATCGGGACCATGCTTGGAGGGCTGCTCGGGTTTTCGGTGGGCGGCATGATGTTGCTGGCCACATTGGCGGCCAGTGCATCGTACATTGCCGTACCTGCGGCCATGCGAATATCTGTGCCAGAAGCCAACCCCACGCTGTCTTTGGCCGCCTCGCTGGGCATTACCTTTCCATTTAATGTATTGATTGGTATCCCGCTTTACCTTGCCATGGCACAGTGGTGGTCAGCCGTAATCGGAGGGTGAGAGTAATGAGCCTGAATAAAACAGATTATCGACTGCTAACAATCATTACAGAAACAGCGCTGGAGAGCCGCCTAATTGCTGCATTAGAGCAATGCGGCGCGCCGGGGTACACCATTATGGATGTGCGTGGCAAAGGAGATCGTGGTGTGCGCAGCGCAGGGTGGGATCAAAGCGGCAATATTCGTGTGGATGTAGTGTGTGATGAGGCAACGGCCAATCGAGCATTGACCTATGTGCGTGAGCGCTTTTATGAGAACTACGCCATGATTGCAACGCTTAGCCCGGTCGAGGTGCTGAGGCCTGAGAAATTCGCGCCGCGTTAAGCCAGCGAGTTACGTTTTGAACTTCCTCTGCTGGCAGTCGATGGCCTAAGGTTGCCAGCAGCTCCTGAATAATGGATTCATCTTCAAGGGTAGGGTTCGGGTCTAAATGCCCGTTTTGAATGAGCTCTTGTTCTAAGTGTTTGATTTTGTCTTGGCGAAAGCCTGCCACCGCTTTGTTGTTGAGATTTTCAATCAGTTGCGTGGCGTTGCCATGGCAGTCTTCAGCAACCTTGGTAACGCGAGGCAACATGGTTGAGCTTACGGCCTCGCAGTTTTCAAGCACTGCCTGATTAACGGGCTTGCCCCGCCCCTGGTGTGCCAGTTTTTGCCAGCGTTTGGCAATTTCACCACGGCGTTGCAGAGTTTCAGCCCATGCGGGCAGGGGCTCGGAGGTTGCCGTTTGGCGCAGTTCAATCCAATGTTCTGCAGGCCCCCAATACTGTAGGGACCAGTCGTTCATGACCTGATACAACGTGGGCAGATCATCACGCAGCAAATGGAATAGGTGGATACGGCTTGGGTTACCATCGGTTTGAATGCCGGGTACACCAAGCCGTTGGGCATATTCCGCCGGTGAATCATTTTCTGGTGCCGGTACTGTGATTGCCGGCTCAGGTACCGCGTAAGATTCAGGTTGGGCGCTGGCACGGCGCTCAGCGCCCAGGTCAATAGTATGCAATGCTGATTCTGCGCTGGCTTTCCATAAGCTCAGATCCTCAGGTCGTGCGCTCAGGTAAATGATTTGGCGATGCTCCGCGTTTATCAGCTGCTCCAGACTTTGCACGGCGGCGGTAAAGCGTTGCGGGTCACTATTTCCTAACGCCTCATCCAAAATAAACGGTAAAGGCCGGGTCAGCCGTTCCTGATCCTGTGCCCAGGCAATGCGTGCCGCCAGGAGTAGCTGCATACGTGTTGCTGAGGAAAGGGCATCGAGTGTGCGCTGTTTGTTGCTGATCAAATCTTTGGCAACCACCTCTTGTTCCTGATTGAAAGCAAGCGACCAATTGCCATGCGTAAACGCTTCAAACCGAGCTTTGGCGGCTTTCGCTAATGCCGGTTCATGCGCCTGCTGATAGCTTTTTTCTACCGTATCCAGCAACCATTGGCCTGCCTTAATCATTCGGTGTTGAGATTGAATATCCGCAAGGTTTTCCTTGCTTGCAGTCTCTTCGGCAATGGCCTCGGTTAATGCGTTGGATTCCAGTGCCTGGTTAATTGCAGCGCGCAGGTCGCTGTATTGGGTCTGCAGCGTCTCAACAGATTCGCTTAGCCTGATTTGATTGGCAAGCTCAGTCTCAAGTGCCGCTTGATTGTCTGCTGCGACCAGCGAAAGCAGCGCCGCTTGATCGCTCAGCTCTCGGCGACGCTCATTTTCGGTGACTTCACAATCGCGCAGGTGAGCCAGTGCAGCCTTGTAGCTTTGGTGCGTCTCATGCAGCGCCTGAATTTGCGCGTTGGCATGCGGATCAAGCCGGGTCAGTGCTTCCCACTGTGCTTCCGCAGCCTGCTGCGCTTCAGCTTCGCTTTGAGCATCCTCAATTCGTGCTTGAATTTGAGTGAGTGTGTTTAATTGCGTCTTTGCTTCGTTAGTGCGAGAGATCAGCGAGGCTAACGCGGCCTCGAGGGCCGTCTCGTCTTTGCCTGACGGCTCTGTCTGCCACTGCAATAAAAAATTCTGCAGCGCCGTGTTCAGTTCACTAATTTTTGCTTCGGCAGCAATGCAATCTGCGTGTGCCTCGCTGGCCTGTTTTTCTGCCGTATCCAGTTGTCTTGCCAGATCAAGCCAGCGCACGATGCCCATATCCTGATAAGGCGCTTGGTCGAGGTGATGAGTTTTTAGTAAATCATCAATGGTCGCGCCGGGCTGAGGCGCCTTTTGGCTGACGGTGCTGCGCAGTAAGCGCAGCCCGCCAAGCCCGACAAGCGTTGCCGTGCCAGCTAGTAGCATCAGGATGTTGGTCAGCCAAATGCCAAGTAGAAGACTGACGCTGCCGCCAAAGCCGATGAGTCCATACATCCAGCGCCGTGACGCGTGCACAGGCTCAGCCGTTTTCGCTTCCTGAGCCAGCGTGTTTTCCAGTTGGCTGATGAACGCCGCAGAGATAATGGGCGCGCCTTCGGTTGTATCGGCACCCAGCTGTGTCCGCAGGTGCTCAACGTGGAGGCGCGCTGAGTTCAGTCTTTGCTGTGCAGACTCAAGTGTATGCCGGTGAGTCTGCATTTCCCGCAGCGACTGTTGCCAGGTCTCAAGCTCGGCTGATTCGGGTTGTGCCTGCATAAGACCGGTTTGGGAAAGGGTCGTTGTAACGGCTTTTTGCTCTTGCTTCAGGCTGGCCAGTTTTTGATCGATTTTTCGACCGTTTTCAATCAGCTGTTGCGCCTGTGCCGGTTCATCGCCGCGTAGTTTTTCTAAGTGGGGATCAAATCCGTCAACAATTTCCTGCTGCTTGAGCCGCTCACGTCGAGCCTGCAATAGAGATAGTGATTTCTTTAATTGCTCGACCTGAATAGCTGCGTTAGCGGCTTTGCTCAACTCAGCCTCAAGTTCGGGGAGCCGCTCGCGTTCCGCTTGTAAATTCTGATAACGCCTTTCCAGGTCTTTGCGAGCTTCCTGCGCTTCTTTGTAGCGCGTGAATTCGCTTCTCGGGAAAGAGATGTCTTCTAACGCGGATTCCTGTTTGACTTGCGCAAGATTGATGCCGCCGGCCAGCGCTTCGCGAAAGCGCTGGTGCAGCGCGTTATGGTCGGCATCGCGCGGTGGTAAAAGGCTCTCGGCAGTTAGCCAGTAGCAGCGCAGCGCCTCTTGGGTCGGCAGGGCGGGTCGCTCGACAACCATTCCATCGAGATACCACTGAATGCTGTTGGCGTTACGCTCAACAAACCATTCCTGATCGCCATCGCGAAAACGCGCTTCTAACACCAGTCCAGGTGGGTCGCCGGCCTGCTTTTCACCGAGTAAGAAAAATAGCGCTCGGGCAAGGCTGCTTTTTCCAATCGCATTCGGGCCGATGACAAAATTGGCTCCCGGCGCAAAATCCTGCTCGATGGGTTGAGCGATGCCAGGCAGGCTCTTAACGGTGAGTGAAACCAGCTCCATTTAGCTGGCCTGCTGCTTGAGCATCGCACGCAAACTGCGCTGAGCGCTGAGGCGCAGCCATTGCGCGAGCTCGTCGGAGTCCGGCGGGGTTGCATCAATTCGGTTCCACTCATGGTGCCTCGAGTCATCTGCCAGCGCGGTCATTGCTTGCTCGAGTAGCTTCTGACGCCCCGGATCATCAGCGGGCTGGTCCAGTTGAAGTAAATATTGAGCGAGCAGGCCGGGATGGTCCTGTCGTTGCGCAAGCTGCGTAACATCCAGCGTTGGCTCAATAGCAAATTCAATCCGATCGATGAAGTATTCAACCTCCGGCAACCCGGGCAATCCCATCAGGTCCACATCCGAGCCACTATCGATCACATCCAGGTCTTTATCGGTCAGATCGCAGGCGCCGCTGTAGCGCAGTCTGATGCCGATAATTTCAGGGCGATCCTTGAGCTTTCTGATGTCTTCAGCAAACGCCTGCAGCGCGGTTGTGATCCGCTGCCTTACTTCAGCCTGCTGACTGACACCGGTCACATCAACGACGATGTGCTCCCAGCGCAGCGGGGCAAGGGGGCGATGCGTCATGCCAATAATCCGGCCCGCTTTAATTTCCATAAGCCACGGGCCACGCGGTCCTCGTTCACCAATATCCAACCCGCAAAGCGTGCCGAGATAGCCACTGGGTGAAGTAGGGCTTAGTGAATCGGGCTGATGAATATGCCCCAGTAACCAACAATCCATATTGGCGTCTTTTAGTGCTTGGCTGGTGACCGGTGCATAGTCGCTGGACTGATCCCGGTCGCAGTGCAGCAGGCCAATGTTTAAGTTGTTATCCCGCTGAGTGGGTAGCGTTTGCAGCGGGTTATCGGAATAGTAGCGCTGTGCAAAGGACCACCCCCAAAAGGTCAATTCACCTTCCGGTGTTTCTATACGGTGTGACTGCCATTGCTCGCCCTGGCCTAAAAGGGTTGCCTGCGGAATGTTCTGCACAACAGTAGGCAGGGTGTCGGCATCATGATTACCACAAATCATAAGCACTGGAATGCCGTGTTTAGCCAGCGTAGCTATGCCTTTTTGTACAATCGGCAGTGCTTCGAAGTAATCGCTGTCTGATTCGAGTACATCCCCGAGTATGACTACCACGCTGACTGCTTCATTGACGGCAAGTGAGACTGTCTTTTCCCAGGCCGTTTGTGGACCAAGACTGCCGGCCCGCTGATGCAGTGCCATGGGGAGGCGTGAGGGTTTACGCCCGAGGTGAACATCGCCGATGGCTAGTACTTTAATACTCATGGGCTTTGATCTTCCGTCACGCCCGGCAATTGTTCAAGCCAAAAAAAAGCCACGCGGGGCGTGGCTTTTGCAACTAGCAGTCGGTTAACCGATTAAGCGGCGGTCTGCTGCACCGGCTGGCTGGCGCGACGCGGGGTGCGCTGCTCTGCAGGCTTGCCCATGACGCGGGTTGCATTAACTCGACCAAAAGGTTGCATATAAAATGTCGCCAATTGTTGGTCGCTGAGCCGCTGGGTTGCCGACCGACGAACCCGCCGACCTTGAAACCATCCGCTGATAACACGGCTCACGTGGAGACCACGGAGATTGATCGGCATTTTTTGAGTCTGGCTAGGGGTTTTCATTACGATTTACCTCCGTGTTGTTGCCTAAATTTCATTAACTTGGCGGTATTTTCTCGTTTTCGTCTGGTTCAGGCAACTGAATAAAGATAAACTAATGGATGAATTTAATTGAAGGGTAACGGGTATGGCATCGGTCTCTGCTCCCAATTCACTACAGGGTCTGCCACTGTTGGACGTGGAAATCCTGAGAACCTTTATTGCCATTGCTGAAACGGGCAGCTTTACACGTGCCGCGCAGCAGGTGTTTCGAACCCCCTCGGCAGTCAGTATGCAGATTAAGCGACTCGAAGAAACGCTGGGGCGGGCGATGTTTGTGCGCGAGCCGCGCCAGGTGCATCTGACTCCGGAAGGGGAGACTTTACTGGGCTATGCCCGGCAACTCCTTGAGCTTAATGACGAGGCTGTGGGTCAGTTTCTCTCGCCACAGGTGGGCGGTACGGTGCGGCTCGGTGCCCCGAGTGATATGGGTACACGGTTTTTGCCCGCGGTGATTGCGCAGTTCACACGCGCATACCCTGCAGTGCAGGTGAATGTTCGCCTTGGACGAAGTCCGGATTTGGTTCGACGACTGGATGTAGGTGAGTTGGATCTGGCATTACTGGTGGCGCAGTCCGGCCGAGTACCCGCGCCGGGTGCTGAGGCTATTTATAGCGAGCCGCTGGTATGGGTTGGGCGAGAAGGCGGCGTTGCGTGGAATCGCACACCATTGCCGTTGGCGGTTGCTGATCGTGGTTGCGCCTGGCGGCGGACTGCGATGGAGGCGTTAAATCATGCCGGGCTGCGGTATCGCATTGCCTACCTAAGTGAACATACTGAGGCCCATCTTGCCGCGATTGCTGCGGATATTGCTGTTGCGCCATTGCCCCGCGGGTTAGCTCAACCCCCGCTGCGGGTGATTGAGCATGAAGAAGGCGGTTTACCCGCGCTGGCTGAATATTCTTTGTTTCTTAAGCGTATTCCTGCCCGAGGGGCGGCAGCAGAGGCATTGGCCCAACACCTGATTGATCATTTTACCAATCAGGTGATGAGCTGATCAGCCTATGGGCAGGGGTTGGACTGCGCCGCATGCACCGCTTCAATTTCCTCAATCACCGCGGCCGGAAGTTGCAGTGTTTCACTGGCCAGATTGGTTTCCAGCTGCTCCAGTGTGGTTGCACCAATAATATTGCTGGTGACAAACGGCCGTGACGTGACCCATGCCAGTGCCATTTGTGAGGGATCTAATTCATGGCGCCGGGCAATATCCACATAGGCACGCGTGGCTGCCACGCCGGGCTCACGCGAATACCGCTGAAATTGCTCAAATAGCGTTAGCCGTGCTCCGGGTGGCGGCGCGGTATCGAGATATTTGCCACTGAGTACCCCGAAAGCCAGGGGCGAATAGGCGAGTAGGCCAACTTGTTCTCGATGAGAGACCTCAGCCAGGCCTACTTCATAACTGCGGTTGAGCAGACTGTAGGGATTTTGAATGCTCACAATGCGCGGCAAGTCATGCTGTGCTGCCAACTGCAAAAAGGTCATCGCACCCCAGGCGGATTCGTTGGATAAACCGATATAGCGGATTTTACCGGCATCAATCAGGGCTTTTAGTGCTTCAAGCGTTGCCAGCATGCCAGGGCGGGGGTCCCGCTCAGTGGGATCTGCATTAAAGCCGAGCTGGCCAAAAAAATTACTTTTTCGCGCAGGCCAATGCAGCTGAAGAATATCGATGGTTTCGGTCTGGAGTCGTTCCAACGAGGCATCTACCGATTCATTTAATTCCTTGGCGCTGAAGTCTCCCTTGCGATGGGGCATTGAACCCAGGCCCGGACCTGCAATTTTGGTTGCTAAAACGAGTTTGTCTCGACCACCGCGAGATTTGAGCCACTCACCAATCATTCGGTCTGTAGCGCCCTGTGTTTCTTTTTCGGCAGGTACCGGATACATCTCAGCGGTATCAATAAAGTTAATTCCCGCCGCCATGGCGCGATCGAGCTGGGCAAACGCATCGGCCTGTGTGTTCTGCTTGCCAAAGGTCATTGTGCCCAGGCAAAGCGCGCTGACAGAAAGGCCACTATGGCCAAGTGGTCGATATTCCATAAGAGTCCTCTAGTTGGTTATGAGCTGTTGCCTCCATTATCGCGAATTCATGCGCGTTGTCTAAGAGGCGTACCCTTTAATATTCGCGCAGTCGCAGGTCGCGCAGTAACGGGTGTGGAAAGCGCCGATGCACTGTGAGCGCATAAAAGCGCTCAGACAGATCAGTTAGCTGTGCAGTTTCTTGTAACACGCCGCTAATTAGTTCATCGCGCACAACCACTGGAGGAATCGCGGCGAGACCCACGCCCGCCCGCACGAGTAGCCGCGTCATTGCCATATCGTCAACTTCAGCAGCAATGCGCGGCGTAATCTCAAGTCGCGCGAATAACCCCTCAAGCGATGCGCGTAGCGCGCCATCACCGGTTGGTAGAATAAGCGGTGTGGTGGATAAGCGAGTGGCTAAATCCATGGTGCCGGCGGTGAGTGCCGGTGTGCCAATTAAGCTTATCGGCTGTTCATCTAGGGTATCCACACATAAGTTGTTGGTTTGCCGGGCTAGGGGTAGTTCGTTAGTGAGTACCACTTCTAAGCGCAGCTCAAATAACTCTGTTAATAGACTTTCCAGGTTGCCGGAGCGCAATTGCACCTGTGCGTCAGCACGCTTAAGTAACGGTTCCAGAAATGCCAATTGGAAATTGCGCGATAGCGTTGCGACAGCGCCTACGCGGATAAGTCTGTTGGTTGTCTGTCCCTGAGCAAGCGTGGCCAGTAGTTCTTCGCCTGTTGCAAAGATGGTATCGGCATGCGAAAGCGTAATTCGACCCGCTTCGGTGAGATGTAGACGCCTGCCTTGGCGCTCGAACAGTGTTACGCCCAGCCGATCCTCTAACTGTCGGATCTGCGCTGACAGTGCTGACTGGGATAAATGCAATTGCTCGGCCGCGCGGGTGAGGTGGCCGACATGCGCTACGCGATGAAAATAACGAAGATGATGGTAGTTGAGCGGCGACATTGTTCTATTATATCGAACAATTTAATTATTTATTAGTGTTTTTATAGATCATTTAGGCGGCTTATTCTCCTTGCCCAAGCGCCAGCATTGAGCTGGTCGAGTAACTTGATCGACGGAGAACTTGCCACCATGCCCTCATTGGATATGTTTGCCGGACTGCTCTCAACCTTAATTACACAACTCCAAACACCGACCCTGGCATTTTTGTTCGGCGGTATGGCGCTCGCGGCGGTGGGCAGTCGATTTGAAATCCCGGATGCTATTTATCGGTTTATTGTGGTTTTGCTGCTATTAAAAATTGGGATTGGCGCCGGCCTAGAGATTCGTGACGCCAACCTTTCTGCACTGGCGCTACCGGCACTGGGAGCGCTCATGCTGGGCACAGGAATTGTGTTGGTGGGACGGTTGTTACTATCGCTCAAGCCTGGCTTGCGTGCATCCGATGCCATTGCCACCGCCGGGCTTTTTGGAGCAGTGTCGTCGTCTACGTTAGCCGCAGCGATGGTGATGCTAGAGGATCAAGGCGTTG